>JAEWGK010000036.1 GCA_023388385.1 Actinomycetes bacterium
CGACGGCCATCGCCAGGTCGTCGTCGATGCCGGCATCCAGGTCGACGTACTCCCCGATCCCCCCGGGCTCCGCCGGCAGCATCCGCAACCGCCCGGTCGAGCCGTCGACCAGCACGACCTCCAGGGAGTCCTCGATGTCGCGCACCTGCGCGCGTCCCCGGATCTCCTCGGACGTCGACGCTGCGTTCCAGCCGAACAGGTTGTCGTCGGCGGGCGGACGGATCCGGAACGTCTCCGCCTTCGCACGGGCCTCGGCGTCCGCGGCATGCCGCCGGCGCTCCGCCTCCTCCCATGCGTCCTCCCAGCCGGTCGGCGGTTCCGCGCCGGCGGCGTAGGTCGCGCGGACCAGCGCCGTGACGTCGTCCGGGGACGTGATGCGGGGGCCGTGCTCCCGTGCATGCGCGTCAAGGGCTCCGGTGGTGCGCAGCAGCAGCGCGTCGCCGTAGACCAGGGAGCAGCCCCGCGGGAACTCCGGCGGTCCGGCGGGCTCCTCCACGTCGCCTGCACCGGCCTCCCCGTCCGCCCGCACCGGACGCGCCACGCCCGTGACGTGCAACCGGGGTTCCGCGACCGCTTCGGGGCGGACGCGGCCGGCGTGCCTGTGCAGGCGCCCGATGCGCTGGATCATCAGATCCATCGGCGCCAGATCGCTGACCATGACGTCGAAGTCGACGTCGAGCGACTGCTCGATGACCTGCGTCGCCACGACGATGAGCCTCTCCGGCCGCTCGCCGCCGGGGCCGAGCATCCCCAGCAGCGCCTCCTCCCGCGCCTGCCGGTCGCGCCCGGTGAACCGCGAGTGGAGCAGGAACACGTCGTCGCCGTAGATGTCCCGCAGCCGCCCGTACGTCTCCTGCGCGCGGGCCACGGTGTTGCGCACCACCGCCGCGCAGCCGCCGTCGGCGAGTGCGTCGTGCAGGAGCGTGACGACGTCGTCCTCGGCCGCCATGTCATACGCCACCGTGACGGACCTGCCCGATCGGGCGGGCAGATCGATCGACGGCTCGCCTGCTCCGATCGCGGCGATCATCGGGTAGCCGGTCTCGGCGGCGGCCGCATCGAGTCCCTCCTCCCCGATGCGCGGGGCGCGGGCATCGGCGGCATGCCGGCGTCCCGACCGGTAGGAGGCGAGGAGCTGGCTGCGCCGCTGCGGCGGCAGCGTCGCCGACAGCGCGACGACGGGGACGCCGAGGGCGCCGAGCCATTCGAGGGTCCGCTCCAGATATGCGGACATGTACTCGTCGGCGGCGTGGATCTCGTCGAGGACCACCACCTTCCCCGCCAGGCCGAGGTGCCGGAGCATGACGTGCCGTGATTTCAGGGAGGCGAAGAGGATCTGGTCGATGGTGCCCACGGTGAAGTCCGCCAGCGCCGACTTCTTCCTGGACCGCAGCCACCAGTGCGCCTCGACGTCCGGGGAGCCCGACTGCCCCGGGTCGATGCCGCGGATTCCCGCGGCGCCGTCGAGCAGCCCGCTGTATTCCCGGTTGAACTGGGCGCGGCTGTGGCACAGCATCGCGGAGGCGCGGCCACCGTCGCCGACGGCCCGGCCCAGCCAGCCGAGGACCCGGGAGAACATCGCATCCGACGTGGCGCAGGTCGGCAGGGCGACGGTGACGCCGCCGCAGCCGAAGCGTTCCGCGAGAATCTCCGCGGCGGCGAGCGCCGCCTCGGTCTTGCCTTCACCGGTCGGGGCCTCGATGAGGATCAGCGACGGCCCGTCGACGGCCCGGGCCCGCTCCACCGCCGCGAGCTGCACCGGCCGGGGAGCCGCGCCCGGCGGGAGCGTGAACCGGGCGGCGAACAGATCACCATCGTCCTGCGGCGGCTGCGGCCGCCAGGGGCCGGGCAAGCCGAGTGCCGCCAGCGCTCGTTCGACGCGATCCGGGGCACCGGCCGCATAGGGGAAGAAGTGCTCATTCGAGGCGATCCAGTCGCAGACGATGACGAATCCGGTGAGCACCGCCTGCGCCTGCTGCGACAGCGGCCGGTTCGCCAGCTCTCCGAAGTCCACCTCTCCGAGCCCCGAGAGCTCCGCGACCGCGTCCAGGACCGCGAAGCGCGCACGCTCCCATGACAGGGGCTCCCGGTCCATCTGCATCTCGCACGGCTCGATCGCGGAAGCCGGCGGAAACGTCCCGTGATGGCCCGCGAGGACGGCGGCCCAGTTGTCCGCGTCCGATGCCGGCCAGCCGTGCCGGTCCTCGAACCACATCGTCAGCGCCACCGCACCGACGAGGCCATGCGGGGCGTCCCGGCGCTCGGGGCCGTAGACGGGGGACGTGAAACCCGCGTCCTCCGCGGCGGTGGCCAGCTCCGGGCGCTGCGAGGAAAACGCGCCACTGCACTTGCCCACGTCGTGCGCGGCCACGAGGAACACCGCCACCCGTTCCGCGAACTCCGCGCCGACGTCCGCGGCGATGACCCGGTGCACCGATTCCGGCAGCCACGACGCCCAGAGACGGCGGGCCACGCCCGCCGCGTCGGCGAGATGGCGCCCCACGGAGAGCCATCGCCCGTCCGCGTCAGGGGATTTCGCCCAGAAGCAGGCCGCGGCGTTCTCCAGATCCGCTTCCTTGTTCGACATGTCCCGCTGTGCACCTAATCCCAATGTCGGCCGAGTACGTACGGCTGAGCATAGCTCATGCGAGAAAAATATGTCAGCGGCAAAACCGCCCCCGCTACCCCCAAATACACTCACGTTGATTTTCTGCACGCATTGGTCCTCCGGACTGCGCAAAACACCGGCAGGGCAGCCGGGCATGCCGGCCCCGGCCCGGCGCCCGGGGGACCAGGCACCGGGCCGGCCCTGCGCCCTCCAACCCCGCTCACGCGGGGACGACGTCTCCCCCGGAGTCCCTCACCGGAACA
>JAEWGK010000131.1 GCA_023388385.1 Actinomycetes bacterium
TCGCGGTCGCGATCGCGCGGCGGCCGGGCGCCCAGCACGGGCCGGGCCGGGCCGACGCTGCCCGTGGCGCCCTCCGGGATGTCCAGCGCCTCCAGGAACTCGGGCGAGGTGGAGAACCACTGCGGAGGTTCCCCGATGCCCAGGCCCAGCGCGTCGTCGATCATCGTCCAGCGGGCGACCTCGTCCCAGCCGACCAGGGTCACGGCCGTGCCGGTCTTGCCCTTGCGGCCGGTGCGGCCGATGCGGTGGACGTACGTCATCTCGTCCTCCGGCACCTGGTGGTTGATGACGTGGGTGACGTCGTCGACGTCGATGCCGCGCGCTGCGACGTCCGTGGCCACCAGCACGTCGACGTCGCCGTGCCGGAAGGCGTTGAGCGACTTCTCGCGTGCCGGCTGGCCCATGTCGCCGTGGACGGCGGTGACGTGGAAGCCGCGCTCGCCGAGCTTCTCCGCGAGCGCCGCCGTCGAACGCTTCGTGCGGGCGAAGATCATCGTCCGGCCGCGGTTGTGCGCCTGCAGGATGCGGGCGATGACCTCGGTCTTGTCCATCTGGTGGGACTGGAAGACGACCTGGCGGGTGGTCTCGTGGATGGTGGCCTCGTGGTCGCCGGACTCCGCGCGGATGTGCACCGGGGAGCGCATGAACGTGCGGGCGAGCTTGAGGATGGGCCCCGGCATGGTGGCGGAGAACAGCATCGTCTGCCGCTCCGCGGGCACCGCGTGCAGGATCTGCTCGATGTCCGGCAGGAAGCCCAGGTCCAGCATCTCGTCGGCCTCGTCGAAGACGAGCACCGCGACCTTCGACAACACGAGGTTGCCGCGCATCGCCAGGTCCAGCAGGCGCCCCGGCGTGCCGACGACGACGTCGACGCCCTTCTCCAGGGCCTCGATCTGCTCCTCATACGGGCGGCCGCCGTAGATGACCGTCATGCCCAACCCCACGGCCTCGGCCGCCGGCGCCAGATCATCGTGGACCTGCTGCGCCAGCTCGCGGGTCGGGACGACGACGAGCGCCCGCGGCGTGCCGTCCGGCTCGCGAACGCGGGCGTCGTCGAAGACGCGGTCCAGCAGCGGGACGCCGAAGCCCAGGGTCTTGCCCATGCCGGTGCGCGCCTGACCGATGATGTCCACGCCGTCGAGGGCCAGGGGCAGCGTCAGCTCCTGGATGGCGAACGTCCGGTCGATGCCGTGGTCGGAGAGGGCCCCGCAGATCTCGGCGGCCACCCCCAGTTCGGAAAAGGCGGGTCCCGGCTGGGCTGCCACGTGTCGTCTCCTTCGGGTCGGCGCTGTTCCGGCCAATTCTAGCCCGAGCCCCCGGGACAGGGCGGGGCCGTGTTTATGATGGCCGACATGGACATCACCATCGGATTCGTGGACGTCGCCCGTGAGCTGAGCATCTCCGGTGCCGAGGGGGGCGAGGAGCTGCGCGGCCGCATCGCCGACGCGCTCGCCGCCGGCACCGGCGTCCTGGAGATCGCCGACGCCCAGGGCCGCACCCACCTCGCGCGCGTGGAGAAGATCGCCTACGTGCAGATCGGCACGGCGGCCAACCGCCACGTCGGCTTCATCGCTTAAGGACCCCCGGTGGGCAACGACCATCCCGAGCCCTGGGCGGTGCGCACCGCCCGCCGGCTCGGCTGGCGGGCGTACGCCGTCCCGGTCCTCGTCGTCGTCACGGCGTGGGTGCTGATCGACGTCGTCTACGGCGGCGGGGGCTTCGCCGGCGAACCGGCGGAGCCCCCGGAGCACGCCGCGCCCGGCCCGACGCCGCATGGCTTCACGCGGGAGCCCGGCGTCGGCCAGCTCCCGCCCGGGCCGGACTTCGCCGTGGCCGGCTCCGGCGTGTTCGAGACCGTCGGCGCCCCCGGCGCGGAGTCCGGCGAGGGCCGCGAGCTGCAGCTGGACTACATCACCCAGATCGAGGATGTCGTCGACGCCACCGTCTTCGGCGGCGCCGACGCATTCGCCGCGATGGTCGACGCCACGCTGACCGACCCGGACCGCGGTTGGACCGCGGACCCGCGGTGGGCCTTCCGGCACGTCGCGGAGGACGACGACCCCGACATGCTCATCCAGCTCGTCGCCAGCGACACCGCGGCGCAACTGTGCGGCCAGACCCTGAAGTTCGAGGTCAGCTGCCGTCTCAAGGGCGGCGACGGCCCCGACCGCATCATCCTCAACAACTCCCGCTGGATTCGCGGCGCCGCGACGTTCGAGGGAGACCTCGGCGGCTACCGCCAGTACCTCGTCAACCACGAGGTCGGGCATGCGCTCGGCTACGGCCACGACGCCTGCCCGGAGAATGGCGCGCTGGCGCCCGTCATGCTCCAGCAGTCCCTGGCGCTGGACAACCGGACCGTGCACGACATGGGCGCCGACCCCGTGTACCCCGACAACGGCTTCGCCTGCCGCGCCAACGGCTGGCCGTACCCGACGGGGTTCGAGCCGGAGGAGTGATGGACGCCGGTCGGCCGGGTGCGGGGCCGACGGCGGCGCTTCGGCATCCGCGCAGGTCAGGTTCATCGAACAGGCGATGTCGGGTGGGCGGGTAGCGTGACAGCCATGACCCTGCACCCGCCCTCCCACGTCATCGACGGCTTCGGCGCCATCGGCGCCCCCGAGCCGGCCGGCCCGGCCTGGGACGACGGCCTGCGCTACGGCGACGTCGTCCTGTCCCGCGTCGCCGATGCGCCGGTCGCGGCCTGGTCCGCGAAGGTCCGTTCGGCGCTGCCCGCGGGCGGCGTCGCCGCGGTCCGCTCCCACCGCACCTCCGATGGCCGGCATGTGCTGGCCGGCTGGCAGGCCCGGCAGTGGGCCCCCGGCGCCCCCGCCCGCCGGTTCGACGAGGCGGTGGTGGCGGCCATCGCGCTGGAGGAGGCGCTGGCGGGACTCCAGCGGCCCCGGTTCCTGTCCGCCGGCCGCGGCGACGTGTTCTTCGTGTGTGACCGCGCGGCGTGGGCCGATGACCCGGTGGCGGAGCTGGGGCGGGTCCTCGACCCCGATTCCGTGCCGGGCCAGGACGCGGCCGCGGCCCTGTCGGCTGCCGCGCCGCTCATCGAGCTGCGCCGGCCCGTCGACGCCCCGGACCGGCCAGCCCACGGCGATCCGCTGGCGACCATGCTGTTCGACGGCTCCGCGACGCCGGTGGTCACCGACATCGTGCCGCGCTGGCGGCCGGCGGGTTGGACGCCGGCGCTCGTCGTCGCCGACGCGCTGGCGTTCGGCGGCGCCGACGACGGGCTGCCCGGCCGCTTCGCGCATCTGCCGCACTGGGACCAGCTGCTGCTGCGCGCCGTGCTGTACCGGCTCTTCGTCCACGCGGCGCACCCGGAGGCCCGGCCGACCGCGTGGCCCGGGCTCTCCCGTGCGGCGGGCATCGTCCGGGGGGTGGCGGAGTGATGGCCGCGGCTGCATCCACGTTCCCGCCGGTCCGGCTGGTGCCCGCACCGCCGCCGGAGGAGCGGACCTGGGCCGGCCCCGAGGCCGCGCTGCTGGAC
>JAEWGK010000142.1 GCA_023388385.1 Actinomycetes bacterium
ACCAGCCCTCCGCCGCCGAGGTGCGCGAGGACTTCCCGCGCGAATGGTTCGAGTTCACCGATCCCGGGGATCCGCTGCACCTCATCACCGTCGACGTCACGTGGCTGCTGTCCCGGTACTCCTGCGCGTTCGGCACCGCCGCGTGCCCGGGGATCCAGGCGGCCAACGCCGACGCGGGCTGCTGCATCCACGGCGCGTTCCTCACCGACGAGGATGACCGCGACCGGGTGATCGAGACGGTCCGCCGCATGGAGGCCGACCCGCGGCAGCCGGCGGGGCCCGGCGATCCGGGCGGCTGGTGGCAGAACCGCCCCGCCGACGTCGACGCGTTCTTCCGCGCCATCGACGGCGATGCGGCCGACGAGCCGCTCGAGCCGTGGCTGGAGTGGGACGAGCTGGAGAACGAGGACGGCGACATGGAGCCGGCACTGCGCACCGCGGTCGTCGGCGGCGCCTGCGTCTTCGCCAACCGGGAGGGCTGGCCCGGCGGGCGGGGCTGCGCCATCCATCAGTGGGCGATGGCCCGCGGCATCGACCACGTCGACGTCAAGCCCGACGTGTGCTGGCAGGTGCCGCTGCGCCGGCTGGAGGACTGGGAGGAGCGCCCGGACGGGCAGGAGATCCTCCACACGGTCATCACGGAGTACGACCGCCGCGCGTGGGGCGGCGGCGCCGAGTTCGAGTGGTGGTGCACCGGCGCGCCGGCGACGCACGGGGCGGCGCGGCCTCTCTACCGCAGCTCCGAGAGCGAGCTTCGGGCCCTCGTCGGCGACGACTGCTACACGATCATCGCCGACCACTGCGCGGGCCGGGAGCGCGCGGGCCTCGCCGGGGCGTTCGGCCCGTCGGGGTACCCGCTGCTGGCCGTGCATCCGGCGACGCGCGCGGCCGCAGAGGGGCTCGCGCCGGAGGATGCGTAATCGCGTGACGACGCACCCCGCGCGCCCCGCCCCCATCAGCCCGAGGCTACTCCTCGAACTTGTAGCCGAGTCCGCGGACGGTGACCAGGTGCGTCGGCGACGACGGGTTGGCCTCGATCTTGGAGCGCAGGCGCTTGACGTGGACGTCGAGGGTCTTGGTGTCGCCGACGTAGTCGGCGCCCCACACGCGGTCGATGAGCTGGCCGCGGGTGAGCACGCGGCCGGAGTTGCGCAGCAGGTACTCGAGGAGGTCGAACTCCTTGAGCGGCATCTGCACCTCCTCGCCGTCGACGGTGACGACGTGGCGCTCGACGTCCATGACGACGCGGCCGGCGTCGAGCACGTCGTCGGAGCCGGGGTCCTCGGCGGCGTCGTGCTCGCCGCCGCGGCGCAGGACGGCGCGGATGCGGGCAATCAACTCGCGGGAGCTGTACGGCTTGGTGACGTAGTCGTCGGCGCCGATCTCCAGGCCAACGACCTTGTCGATCTCGCTGTCGCGGGCGGTGACCATGATGACGGGGACCGACGAGCGCTGGCGCAGCGTCTTGCACACCTCGGTGCCGCTCATGCCCGGCAGCATGAGGTCGAGCAGGACGATGTCCGCCGCGGCGTCCTCGAGCTGGGCGAGCGCGGAGGGGCCGTCGCCGGCGATGCGGACCGTGAACCCCTCCTTCTCCAGGAGGAACGCGAGGGGTTCGGCGAGGGCGGCCTCGTCCTCGACGATGAGCACGTCGGTCACGTCTGATCCTTCCGGTTCGGCTACGCGGCGTCAGCGGCGGGCAGCTCGAGGGTGAACGTCGAGCCTGTCCCCGGCCTGCTCCACAGCTTAATGGCCCCGCCGTGATTCGCCACGACGTGCTTGACGATGGCCAGCCCCAGCCCGGTGCCTCCGGTGGCGCGGGAGCGGGCCTTGTCGACGCGGAAGAACCGCTCGAAGATGCGCTCCTGGTCGGCCAGGGAGATGCCGATGCCGCGATCGGTGACGCGGATGGCCACGGTCTCGTCGTCCTGCCGGGTGCAGCTGATGGAGACCGTCGTGTGGTCCGGCGAGTAGTTGACGGCGTTGTTGATGAGGTTCGCCACCGCGGTGACCAGCAGCGTGCGGTCGCCGCGGACGACGAGGCCCTCCGGGCAGTTCGCCGTCACCTCGATGCCCGCGTCGGCGGCGAGCTGCCGGGTGCGGCTGACGGCACCGTCGATGACGTCGCTGACGACGACGTCCTCCATGTCCGGCAGCGCCTCCGCGCCCTGCAGCTTGGACAGGGAGATGAGCTCCGTGATGAGCGTCGACAGCCGCTTCGCCTCGCGCATGAGGGAGGCGCCGAAGTGGTCGACGGCATCCGGGTCGTCCTTGGCCTGCATGAGCGCCTCGACGAGGAGGCTGAGCGCCCCCACGGGCGTCTTCAGCTCGTGGGAGACGTTGGCGACGAAGTCGCGGCGCGCGGATTCCATGCGCACCAGGTCCGATTCGTCGACGCCGTAGAGCACCGCGAACCGGTCGTCCGCCAGCGTCAGGGGCGTCGCCGCGCAGCGCACGTACGTCGACGGGCCGCCGGGGCGGCGCGACGGGATGGTGAGCGGCACCTCCTGCGTCTCCTGCGAGTCGAAGACCCGCAGGGCCGCCTCCCAGCAGCGCTCGTTGAGGGTCCGCTCGTGGACCATGTTGAGCGCGTGGGCGCTGGGGTTGGACAGGATGACGTCCTTGGACACGTCCACCACGACGACGCCGGTCGGCGAATTCTGGATGGCCAGGTGCATCACCTGGGCGACGGTCGAGACGCGCTGCCCGCCCGAGTCGGCGGCGCCGCGGCGCCGACCGGGACGGCGCAGCGCCCCCGCCAGGGCCAGGGCGGCGAGGAGGACGGCGGCGCCGGCGAGGGCGCCGAGGAGATACGGCAGCACGGGCCCCACCCTAGCGCCGCGCCCCCGCGCGCACCGGGCGGGAGCGGTGCGGACGGGGCCGGGGCTGCCTGACGGCTACTTGCTGCCCTGCGCGGCGACGGCGGCGGCGCCGGCGGCGGCGGCCTCCGGGTCCAGGTAGGTGCCGCCCGGGTTCTGCACGGAGCCCTCGGCGTCGAACTCGTAGACCAGCGGGATGCCGGTCGGGATGTTCAGCGCCGCGATGTCCTCGTCGGAGATGCTGTCGAGGTGCTTGACCAGGGCGCGCAGGGAGTTGCCGTGCGCGGCGCACATGACCGTCTCGCCCTTCTTGAGGCGCGGCAGGATCTCCTCCTCGAAGTACGGGACGAGGCGCTTGACGACGTCGAGCAGGCACTCGGTGCGCGGCACCTGGTCGAGGTTCGCGTAGCGCGAATCGTCGGCCTGCGAGTACTCGTTGTCGTCGGCGAGCTCCGGCGGCGGGGTGTCATAGGAGCGGCGCCAGCTCATGAACTGGTCCTCGCCGTACTTCTCCTTGGTCTCGGCCTTGTTCAGACCCTGCAGGGCACCGTAGTGGCGCTCGTTGAGGCGCCAGTCGCGCACGACGGGGATCCACAGGCGGTCCGCGACGTCGAGTGCGATGTGGGCGGTGTTGATCGCGCGGCGCAGCAGGGAGGTGTACAGGACGGTCGGCTCGAGGCCCGCCTCCACCAGCATTTCGCCGGCGCGGACGGCCTCGGCGCGGCCCTTGTCGGTGAGGGCGACGTCGACCCAGCCGGTGAACTGGTTGGAGGCGTTCCACTCGGACTGGCCATGACGGACGAGAATCAGCTTTCCGGTGCTCATGCCTTCAATCATGCATGAAAAGGGGGTGGCGCGCCGCCCCCGCCGCGCCCCCCGCGCCCGCCCCGGGCGGGGTCAGTCCTCCGCGCCGTCGCCGACGTCCAGGTCGTCCGGAGCGAGGTGGCGGAACTGCTCGAGGTTGCGGGTGGGCTCCCCGTGGGCGACGCGCCAGCGCCACTCCCGGCGGATGGACTCGGCGAAGCCGCGCTCCAGGATGAGGTTGAAGTCCCCGTCGGCCTGCTCCAGCACCTGGCCGAGCAGCCGGTCCAGATCCCCGTCGTCGAGCGTCGCGGGCAGCTGCCCGACGAGATAGATGTCGCCGTCGCGGTCCAGGGCGTAGGCGACGCCGAACACGCGCCGGTTGCGCTGCAGCAGCCACTCGTGGACCGCCGCCGGGTCGTCCTCCGGCGCACGGCACACGAACGCCTCCACGCGCAGGGAGTCCGCCGCGGGCTTCAGCACGCAGGTCGTCTTCAGCTTGCGGGTGCCCGGGAGCGTGACGACGCAGGCGTCCGGCGCCGTCGCATGCTCCACGCCGAGGCGCTCCAGCTGCCCCGACAGCTGCTCCAGTGCGGTCTTCAGATCCCAGCTCATGCTTCCTTGGTACCGTCCCCGGCCGCGGCGCGGGGGCACCCGGCCGAATCGCGGTGCCGCGCCTCCTCCCGTGCGCGGGCGTAGACCCCGAGGAGCGACTCGACGCCGGCTTCCCAGGAGAAGTCACGGGCGTGGACCGGCGCGGCGGCGGCCATGTCCAGGCGCCGGGCGTCGTCGTCCAGGAGCCCGGCGAGCGCGTCGGCCCACTCCCCCGCGCCGTGGCCGTCGACCAGCACGCCGGTGACGCCGTCGCGCACGGCGACCGGCAGGCCCCCGACGCGGGCGGCCACCACGGGGGTGCCGCAGGCCTGCGCCTCCATTGCGACCATGCCGAAGGACTCGTTGTAGCTGGGCACCGCCACGACGTCGGCGGCCTGGTACAGCGGCACGAGGTCCTCCGGCGGGCGCGGCCGCAGGAACCGGACGTGGCCGGCCAGCCCGAGGTCGCCGGCGAGGTCGAGGAACTCGTCGGGTCGCTCCAGGCCGCTGCCGGACGGGCCGCCGCACACGAGCACGCGCAGGTCACGCTCGGGGTCGCGGGCGACGATCTCGGCGGCGGCACGGAGCAGCACCTGCGGCCCCTTGAACCGCTGCAGCCGGCCGACGAAGGCGACGATCTGCGCCTTGAGCGGGATGCCCAGGTCGCGGCGGGCGCGCTCCGTCGCGCGATCGGAGCCGGGCTGGTACAGGCCGACGTCGACGCCCGGCGGGATGACGTCGATGCGGGAGCGGTCCGCGTCATAGAACTCGACGAGGTTCGCGGCCTCCTCCTCCGTGTTCACGACCATGCGATCGGCGTTGTCCGCAATCTGCTGCTCGCAGATGCGGCGGGACTCCGGCTCCGGGGAGTCGCCCTCGGCCAGGTGCAGGTTCTTCACCGCCGCCAGCGTGTGGGCCGTGTGCACCAGCGGCACCCGCCACAGGTCGCGGAGCAGCCAGCCGACCTGACCGGACAGCCAGTAGTGGGAGTGGACGACGTCGTAGCGCAGTCCGTGGGCGCGGGTGACGGCGAGCACGCCGCCGGCGAACGCGGCGAGCTGCGTCGGCAGCTCGCCCTTGGACAGGCCCTCGTAGGGGCCGGCGACGACGTTGACGACCCGGAGGTTCGGCTCCACCTCCACGATCGGCCGGCAGCTGGGCCCGGTCGCCCGCGTGTAGACGTCCACCGCGACGCCCGCCCGCGCGAGGCGCTGGCAGCTGCGCAGGACGTAGACGTTCATGCCGCCGGCGTCGCCCGTGCCGGGCTGCTCCAGGGGGCTGGTGTGCATCGACAACACGGCGACAGATCGGATTTCGGCTGTCATGCCCCCAGCATGCCCACGGTTCGCTCAGCTGCGCAAAAGCGCCATCGCGCGGATCCGCCGGAGCCCCGCCGGCGGCGGCGCGGATTTCACCGTTCCCCCGCTACCTACGGTGTCGTAGGATGGGCGCGATGGACACCGATCGAAGGGACGACGACGGAATGGACGACACGACGCGGGAGCGGACCGGGGAGCCGAAGCGCCCCTGGCTCGCGAACTACCCCGACTGGACCCCCGAGCACCTGGACTACGGCACGGACACGCTGCTGGACGTCTATCGCCGGGCGGTGGAAACCTGGCCGGACAGGCCGGCGGTGACCTTCTTCAACCGCACCCGGACCTACGCGGAGTTCGACCTGCTGGTCCGCTCCGCCGCCGCCCGCCTGCGCGACATGGGCGTGACGCAGGGCGACCGCGTCGCCATCCTGCTGCCGAACTGCCCGCAGCACCTCGTCGCCTACTGGGCGGTGCTGCACCTCGGCGCCACCGTCATCGAGCACAACCCGCTGTACACGGCCCATGAACTGCGCGGGCCCTTCGCCGATCACGGCGCCCGCATCGCCGTCGCGTGGGACAACCGGGCCGACGTCGTCGAGTCCCTCATCGCCGACACTCCGCTGGAGACCGTCATCCCGGTCGACATCACGAAGGACATGCCGCTGCACATGCAGCTGGCCCTGCGCCTGCCGCTGTCGAAGGTCCGCGCGATGCGCGCGAAGCTCACCTCCGGCGACGGCCGTGCCGACGGCGGCGTCTTCGGCGGCAGGGTCGACCGCGGCGCACCCCCGATGCCGGCCACGCCGGCGCCCGTCACCCGCGACGACGTCGCCGTCATCATGTACACGTCCGGCACCACCGGCTCACCGAAGGGCGCGCAGCTGACGCACGGCAACCTCGTCGCCAACATCATGCAGGGCAAGGCGTGGGTGCCGGGCCTCGGCGACCAGCGCGAGATCTCCCTCGGCGTGCTGCCGATGTTCCACGCCTACGGCCTCACCATCGTCACCAACGTCTCCGTGCTCATCGGCGCGGAGCTGGTGCAGCTGCCGGCGCCGGAGATACCGCTCATCATGAAGGTCCTCAAGCGCACCCGCCCGACGTGGGTGCCGGGCGTGCCCACCCTCTACGAGAAGATCATGGAGGCCGCGGAGAAGGAGGGCATGGACATCGACGGCATCCGCTTCAGCTTCTGCGGGGCCTCCACGCTGCCGGTGTCCGTCGTCAAGCGCTGGGAGGAGATGACGGGCGGCAAGCTCGTCGAGGGCTACGGCCTCACCGAGACCTCCCCGATCATCGTCGGCAACCCGATGGACGGCAACCGCCGCCCCGGCTACGTCGGCATCCCGTTCCCGGACACCGACGTCCGCATCGTCGACCCCGACGAGCCGACGCGGGAACTGCCGTACGGGGAGGAGGGCGAGGTCGTCGTCCGCGGGCCGCAGGTCTTCCCCGGCTACCTCAACATGCCGGAGGCGACGGAGAAGTCCTTCGCCGACGGCTGGTACCGCACCGGCGACGTCGGCGTCATGGAGCCCGACGGCTTCATCCGCCTGGTGGCCCGCATCAAGGAGGTCATCATCACCGGCGGCTTCAACGTCTACCCCGCCGAGGTGGAGGGCGTGCTGCTGGAGCACCCGCACATCGTCGACGCCACCGTGGTCGGCCTGCCGCGCTCCGACGGCTCCGAGATGGTCGTCGCCGCCATCACCCTCGACGAGTACGCGCAGCTGGACACGGACGCCTACCGCGACCACTGCCGCGACAACCTCACCCGCTACAAGGTCCCGCGCGCCTACTTCCACCTGGACGAGATGCCCCGCGACCAGATGGGCAAGGTCCGCCGCCGCGACGTCCGGGACGTGCTGCTGCAGCGCCTCGCCGAGGACGGCCGCACGGTCGACGACCTGGCCCGGCACCGCCACTAGGGGCGGCGGGGCCCGCCCGCTAGTCCAGCGCCACGCCCACCCACACCGGCTCGGGCGCGAGCTCGACGCCGAAGGCGTCCCGCACGCCGTCGCGGACCTCGCGGGCCAGGGCCACCAGATCGGCGGTCGTGGCCCCGCCGCGGTTCGTCAGCGCCAGGGTGTGCTTGGTGGACAGGCGCGCCGGGGCGCCCTCGCCCGGGTGCCCCTTGGGGAACCCGGCGCGCTCGATGAGCCACGCCGCCGACAGCTTCACCCGGCCCTCCCCGCCCGGGTAGCGGGGCATGGACTCCGCCGCGCCCGCCCCGGCGCGGGCCGCGACGCGCGCGACGACGTCGTCCAGCCGATCGACGGGAATGACGGGGTTGGTGAAGAAGGAGCCCGCGGACCAGGTGTCGTGGTCCGCGTCGTCCAGCACCATGCCCTTGCCGCGGCGCAGGGCCAGCACCTCGCGCCGCACGTCGGCGACGGGTCGACGGGTCTCGCCGGAGCGGCCCTCCTCCTCGCCGACACCCAGGCGCCGCGCCAGCTCGCCGTAGCGCAGCGGCGCCGACAGCCCGTCGACGGTCAGCCGGAACCGCACGGCCAGGACGACGGCGCGGCTGGTGAACTTGAGGTTCGACCAGCGGTAGGACAGTTCGAGGGACGCCGGGTCGACCCATTCGATCTCCCCGGAATCCCGGTGGTAGAGGCGCACCGCGTCGAGGACCTGGGCGACCTCGACGCCGTAGGCGCCGACGTTCTGCACCGGCGTCGCGCCGACCGAACCCGGGATGCCGGAGAGGCATTCCAGGCCGCCGAAGCCGGCGTCGACGGTCATGGCGACGACGTCGTCCCATGCGGCACCGGCCTCCGCCTCGACGACGGCGGCCGTCTGGTCGAGCCCGCGGCCCTCCGTGGACAGGCAGACGCGGTCGGCGTCGACGACGACGGCAACGAGGTCGCCCGGTTCGTCGGCGACGACGAGGTTCGATCCGCCGCCGACGACGAGCAGCGGGACGCCCTCACGATCGAGGATCCCGACGACGTCCGCGACCGCCTCCGGGGTCGCGCAACGGACGACGGCGGCGGGGGCACCCCCGAGCCGCAGCGTCGTCAGCTGGGAAAACGGGACGTCACGAAAAGTTTCGGCGCCCGAAACGCCGGAGATTGCCTGCATCGCGGTTTCATGCACGCCTCCACGTTAGTATCGGCGGCATGGCTACCCGAACCGACGTGACCGCCACCGTCCCCCACGCCCCCGAGAAGGTCCACGAGGCGCTGTCCTCCAACGAGTACTGGGCCTGGCTCGCGCAGAACATGTCCTCGCCCGCGGGCGAGGTCACGTCCTTCTCCTCCGGCGAGCACACGGAGGTCTCCATCGACCAGCAGCTGCCGACCGACGAGCTGCCGGACGCGGTGAAGGGCTTCGTGCAGAACGGCCTCACGGTCGCCCGGAAGGTCTCCTGGGGGCCGCTGGACGCCGACGGCGCCACCGCCACCGTCTCCGCGGAGGTCAGCGGCTTCCCGGTCTCCTTCACCGGCTCCCAGAAGCTGGCCCCGGAGGGCGACGGCTCCGCCATCTCCGCCTCAGTCGACGTGACCGTGTCCATCCCGATGATGGGCGCCATGCTCGAGCCGAAGGTCGCCGGCGCCGTCCAGGGCCTCTTCGAGCGTGAGGCCGAGATGCTCGCCCGCTACATCTCCGAGCGATCCTGACGGGGCGGGCCGGGCGGCCCTCCCCTCCCCCTCCGGCGGCGAGGCCCTAGTCTTGGGCCCATGCCTCACTACCACAACCTCCGCGCGGACTGGTCCACGACCGGTCCGCGCGGCGTCGTCACGCGAGGCACCACCAACGCCAATCGGCTGCGGCGCGCCGACCGCTGGCTGGTCAACCACCCCGGCGCCCGCGCGGCGCTGCGCCGCGCCGATGCCCCGCTGGCGGTCGATCTCGGCTACGGCGCAAGCCACGTGACGACGTGCGAGTGGGCCCGGTGGCTCCGCCGCGCCGATCCGCGCGTCCGCGTCGTCGGACTGGAGATCGAGCCCTCGCGCGTGCTTCCGCCGCGCGAGGGCGTGGAGTTCGCGCTCGGGGGCTTCGAGCTCGCGGGCCTGCGCCCGACCATCGTCCGCGCGTTCAACGTGCTGCGCCAGTATGACGCCGCCGACGTCGACGGCGCCTGGCGCGAGGTCTGCGGTCGCCTGGCCCCCGGCGGGCTGTTCCTCGAGGGCACATGCGACGAGACCGGCCGCCGCGCCACCTGGATCCTGCTCGGCGGGGAGGGCCCGCGGACGCTGACGCTGGCGTGGGATCCGGCGGACGTGGAGCGGCCGTCGGAGCTGGCGGAGCGGCTGCCGAAGCTCCTCATCCACCGCAACGTGCCCGGCGAGCCGGTGCACGATCTGCTCTCCGCCGCCGACCGCGCGTGGGACATGGCGGCGGGCTGGGCCCCGTACGGGCCGCGCGTGCGCTGGCGCCGCGCCCTCGGGCTTCTCGCGGAGGCCGGCGAGCCTGTCGCGCCGCAGCGCCGCAACCTGCGGGACAACGTCCTCACGGTGCCCGTGGCCCGGGTCGCGCCGGAGTACGCGGACGGGTTCGCCTGAGGCAGGCCGACGGCCGCGGGCGCGCGGATGCCGGGGCCACTGGCACACTGGGGCGCATGGCCCAATCGAACGGCGGCCGCGCCGCCCGCACCGTGATCCTCATCGTCGTCGTCCTCGCGCTCCTCGCCGCCGCGGCGGAGATCGGCGCCCGCATGTACGCGGGCCGGACCGTCGCCGACGAGTTCCGCTCCATCAACGCGGAGCACGGCGTGACGACGGACGCCGCGCCCGACGTGTCCTTCGGCTCGTCGTCGCTGGTCCTCGGCTATCTGGCGGGCGACATCGGCCAGGTCGACCTCGGGACGCCGTCGACCCTGCAGGTCACGGACCCGGGCGCGGAGGAGGGCGCCCCGGGCGTGGTCGGCATCCCGCCGGTGGACATCCGCATCCGGGACCTCGACGTCTCGGACCGGAACGACCCCGTCGCCGGCTCGGCGACGGTCGCCGTCGTCCTGTCCGCGCAGCTGCTGCAGGCGTCGGCGAACCGGGAGATCCTGGCCCGGCCGGCCGACGGCGCCATCGGCGCGATGCTGGCCGACGCCATCCGCGTCACCGGCCTGCACTCCGATCCGGGCCGCGACCTCATGGTCGCGGAGTTCGGCGGCGGCCTGGTGACCATCGACTTCCGCCCCCGCGCGCAGGCCGGCGACGCCGTCGTCGACGTCCTCGGCGGCTCGATCGCGGGCTTCGGCGTCGACGGCTTCGTCCAGCGCGTCGCCGACCAGGCCGTCCGCGGCCCCATCGCCGACCTCGGCGAGGACATGTCCATCGACTCCTTCGAGGTCGTCGACGACGGCCTGCTGGTGCACCTGTCCGGCACGGACGTCTCGGCCTCCGACCTGGAGAAGCTGGCCCAGCAGGCGCAGTAGGGACGGCAGGCGCAGAGCACGGGCGGGCGCCGGTGCGGCGGCCGTCAGGCCAGCCGGTCCACCGGCACCTGCACGACGTGGGCGCCGGCGGCGAGCAGGGCGGCCACATCCGCGGTGTCCCCGGCCGCGCCCTCCGGCCCGTCCTCCGGCGGCATCGCGATGATCCCGACCCCGCCCGCCCCCGCCGCACGCAGACGCCCCGCAAGGGCGGCGACCTCCGCCGGATCCGCCGTGCGCAGGCCCACCGCGTCGGCGCCGGCACGGGCGGCGAGCTCCGGGGCGCCGTCGTCATGCCCCGGCGAGAGCACGACGGTGAGCTGCATCGGCGCGGCGACTGCCTCCCGCATCGCGGCGAGCTCGCCCAGCAGGCGCATCCCGCCGGGCTCCGCCGCGGCCGCCGGGTCGGCGACGACGGCGACGTCGACGGCGCCGTGGGCGACCGCCAGCCGCGCCTCGGCGGCCTTGACCAGGACGTGCTGCTTGCCCAGGGGCCAGCCCGCGACGGCGCCGAGGCGCACGCGCCC
>JAEWGK010000198.1 GCA_023388385.1 Actinomycetes bacterium
CGGCGGTACCGCCGAGGGCCGAGGAGCTGGCCGTGTCATCGGCCGCCGCGTCAGCGCCGCCGTCATCGGCCGCCGCGTCGTCGCCGCCATCATCGGGCACCGCGGCGCCGATGATGGTGTCCTCCAGATCCGACGGGTCGAAGGCCTCGTGGGCCCCGCGGGATTCGCCGTCCGGGCGGTTGCTCGTGGTGTCGCTCATGCGCTGCTCCCTCCGTCTCTCGCCTACTCTTCGTCGCCGGAGCCGTCACCGCTGTTGGCCGCCGAGGTGCCGCCGGGGCGGCCCTCCACGATGTCCAGGGTGCCGGTCTCCGAGACCTTCACGGCGGTCTCCTCGCCCTCCTGCTCGACGTTGCGGTCGATGGCCAGGAGCTCGACGCCCTCGGCCAGGTTGACCAGGCGGACGCCCTTGGTCGCGCGGGAGGTCGCGCGGATCTCGCGGACGTTGGTGCGGATGACGTCGCCGGCGGAGGTGACGGCGAAGATCTCGTCGTCGTTGGAGACGACCAGAGCGCCCATGAGCGGACCGCGCTTCGGGTCGTACTTCAGAGTGAGCACGCCCTGGCCGCCGCGCCCCTGGACGGCGTACTCCTCCAGCGGGGTCTTCTTGCCGTATCCGCCGGTGGTGGCGACGAGGAGGTGCTGGCCCTCCTCGACGACGACCATGGACAGCAGCTTGTCGTCGCCCTTGAACCGCATGCCCAGCACACCGGCGGTGGCGCGGCCCATCGGACGCAGCGCGTCGTCGGAGGCGGTGAAGCGGATGGCCTGGCCGCGCTCGGAGACCAGCAGCAGGTCATCGTCGGCGGAGCAGAGGCGGGCGCCGATGAGGCTGTCGCCCTCCTTGAGGTTGATGGCGATGAGCCCGGCGTGGCGCGCGGACTCGTAGTCCTCCAGCCGCGACTTCTTCACGCGGCCCTCGTGGGTGGCCAGGACCAGGTAGGGGCTGTCCTGGTAGCTGGAGATCTGCAGGATCTCGGCGATGCGCTCGCCGGGCTGGAACTCCAGGAGGTTGGCGACGTGCTGTCCGCGGGCCGCGCGGGTGGCCTCGGGCAGCTCGAATGCCTTGAGGCGGTAGACGCGGCCGAGGTTGGTGAAGAAGAGGATCCAGTCGTGCGTGGAGCAGACGAAGAAGTGGCGGATGATGTCGTCCTGCTTCAGGTCCGCGCCGCGCACGCCCTTGCCGCCGCGCCGCTGGGCCTTGTAGGCGTCGACCTTGGTCCGCTTGGCATAGCCGGTGGAGGTGATGGTGACCACGACGTTCTCGCGGGCGATGAGGTCCTCCTCGGACACGTCGCCGACGGCGCCGATGATCTGGGTGCGGCGGTCGTCACCGTACTTGGCGACGATCTCGCCGAGCTCGTCCTTGACGATCTGCCGCTGGCGCTCCGGCTTGGCCAGGATGTCCTTGTAGTCGGCGATCTGCTCCTCGATGGCGGCCAGTTCATCGATGATCTTCTGGCGTTCGAGGGCGGCCAGGCGGCGCAGCTGCATGGCCAGGATGGCGTCGGCCTGCGCCTCGTCGATGTCCAGCAGCGCCATGAGGCCGGTGCGGGCGTCGTCGACGGTGGGCGACCGGCGGATGAGGGCGATGACCTCGTCGAGGGCGTCGAGGGCCTTGACCAGGCCGCGGAGGACGTGGGCGCGCTTCTCGGCCTCGTCCAGGCGGTACTGGGTGCGGCGGACGATGACCTCGATCTGGTGGGCCACGTAGAGGCGCACCAGCTGGTCGAGGCGCAGGGTGCGCGGGACGCCGTCGACGATGGACAGCATGTTGGCGCCGAAGCTCGTCTGCAGCTGGGAGTGCTTGTACAGGTTGTTGAGCACGACGCGCGGCACGGCGTCGCGCTTGAGCTTGACGACGATGCGCATGCCCCACTTGAGGTCCGTCTCGTCGTCGATGGAGGCGATGCCGGCCAGGCGACCGTCGCGGACCTGCTCGGCGATGCTGGCGATGAGCCGGTCGGGGTTGACCTGGTACGGCAGCTCCGTGATGACGATCGACTGGCGGTTGCCCTCCTGCTCGATGGAGGTGACGCCGCGCATGCGGATGGAGCCGCGGCCGGTGGTGTAGGCGTCCTTGATGCCGTCGTCGCCGACGATGAGGCCGGCGGTCGGGAAGTCGGGGCCCTTGATGCGGGCCATGACGGCGTCAAGGGTCTCCTTCTCGTCGGCATCGGGGTTGTCCAGGCACCAGTTGATGGCCTCGCCGATCTCGCGGAGGTTGTGCGGCGGCATGTTCGTCGCCATGCCGACGGCAATGCCGCCGGAGCCGTTCATGAGCAGCTGCGGGACGCGGGACGGCAGTACGACGGGTTCGGTGGTGCGGCCGTCGTAGTTGGGCTGGAAGTCGACGGTGTTCTCGCGGATGTCGCGCACCATCTCCATGGCCAGGGGCGTGAGCTTGGCCTCGGTGTAGCGCATGGCGGCGGCGCCGTCGTCGCCACGGGAGCCGAAGTTGCCCTGGCCGTCGACAAGCGGGTAGCGCATCGCCCACGGCTGCGCCATGCGGACCATCGTGTCGTAGATGGCTGCGTCGCCGTGGGGGTGGTAGTTGCCCATCGTGTCGGAGACGGGCTTCGCCGACTTCACGTAGCCGCGCTCGGGGCGGTAGCCGTTGTCGTACATCGCGTAGAGGATGCGGCGGTGGACGGGCTTCAGGCCGTCGCGCACCTCGGGGAGCGCGCGGCCGACGATGACCGACATCGCGTAGTCGATGTAGCTCGACTGCATTTCCTCGTTGATGTCGATCGGGAGGATGGAGTCTCCGCCGCCGGGCCCGTTGGGTCCGAACAGGTCGTCGCTGCCGTTGTCACTCACTGAAGGCGCCTGCTTTCCGTCGGGTGGATGGTCGTCTCCCCCATCCTAGGCCCTGCTGCGCCGGTTTCCCGGGTGCGGGGGCCGCGTGACGGTATCATTGCGGTAGCATCCATCGACGAAGGAGGACGCCTTGGCCATGACGCTGCGGCTCACGGAGGCCCAGGACGCCGCGCTGGCGCTGCTGGCGGAGGCCCAGGGGACCTCGAAGCAGACGGCGGCCGCCCGCGCGATCGTCGCCGAGGCCGCCCGGCGCGTCGCGTCCGCGGAGATCAGGGACCTGGCCCGGCGCGAATGCGCTGAGTACCGGGCGCTCGAGCGCCGCCTCCGGCGGGGCCGCTGAGCGCGATGGACCCGGAGATCGTCCTCGCCGCGGCCGACGAGATCTGCGCGGAGACCGGGGCGGCCGTCCGCTCCCTGCCCGCCATCGCGGCCGTCGCCGCGGTAGCCGGCGGGCGCATCGGCGGCATCCCCCTGCATGCGACGCCGGCCGCCCGCCGCGCCGCCGTCGAGGAGGCGGTCGCGGCGCTGCGGCCCCTGGC
>JAEWGK010000288.1 GCA_023388385.1 Actinomycetes bacterium
GTCCAGGGCGACTCGATGGAGGACCTCGGCATCTACGAGGGCGACCTCGTCGTCGTCCGCGCCCAGGAGACCGCGGAGCAGGGCGACATCGTCGTCGCCATGCCCGACGGCCTGGAGAGCGAGGCCACGGTGAAGGAGTGGTCGTCCGACTCCACCGGCAACTACCTGCTCCCCCACAACGCGGCGTACGACCCGATTCCGGCCGACGACGCGATCATCCTGGGGCGGGTCGTCACGCTCCTGCGCACCTTCTGACCCCCTGCGCCACACCCGGCGCGCGGGCGGACGGGCCCGGCACCCACGGCAGGATGCCAGGCCCGCGCGAACCTGGGGTCGGGCCCGGGGCGCGGGCCGTCAGCCCTCCAGCACGTCACGTGCCGCAGCGCGCGCGGCGTCCGCGTCGGAGGCGTCCAGGGCGGCCCGGGCCGCGGCGCGGCAGGCGTCCATCGTGACCTCCGCCAGCTGAGCGCCGACTCCCGGCAGGGCGGTCGCCGCCGCCGACAGCGAGGTAACTCCCATGCCGACGAGGACGCACGCCAGCAGCGGATCGGCGGCGGCCTCGCCGCACACGCCGACCGGGGTCCCGGTCTCCGCGCCGGACAGGCAGGTCATGTCGATGAGGCGCAGCACCGCGGGCTGCCACGGATCCGTGAGGTACGCCAGGTGCGGCGATAGGCGGTCGGCGGCCATGGCGTACTGCGTCAGGTCGTTGGTGCCGATGGACACGAAGTCGAGCACCGTCATCAGGTCGTGGCTCATCAGGGCCGCGGCCGGCACCTCGATCATGGCGCCCGGGACGAGGCCACGCTCGCGGCACAGGTCGGCGAACCACGTGGCCTCCTCCACCGTCGCGACCATGGGAGCCATGACCCACGTGGGCGCGTCGGCGTCCCGGCCGTCGGCCGCCGCGGCCTCCGCCGCCCGCGCGATGGCGGTGAGCTGGCGCTCCATGAGGCCCGCCGACGACCGGGAGATGCGCAGCCCGCGCACGCCGAGCGCCGGGTTCTCCTCCGCATCGAGATTGGCGAAGGCGAGCGGCTTGTCGGAGCCGGCGTCGAGGGTGCGGACGACGACCTTGCCCTCCGGGAACGCCCGGAGCACCGTGGCGTATGTCGCGGCCTGCTCGTCGATGTCCGGTTCCGCGGTCGCGGACAGGAAGCCGAGCTCGGTGCGGTAGAGGCCGATGCCCTCCGCGATGCCGGCCTCGGCGGCGATGCGGGCGGCGTCGCCGTCGCCGATGTTGGCCAACAGCTGGACCCGATGCCCGTCGGCGGTCGCGGCGGGGCCACGCCACGCCGCGATGCGCCCGGCCGCCTCCGCGGCGTCGGCCACGCGGGCGCGCGCCTCCACCTCGTCGGGGCCGACCTCCAGGGTCCCGAGGGCGCCGTCGGCAAGCACCATGTCGCCGGCCGCGATGTCCCGCAGGCCGGTGCCGACCGCGACGATGCACGGTACGCCGAGCTGCCGGGCGATGATCGCGGTGTGGGAGGTCGGCCCGCCCAGCTCCGTGACCAGGGCGGTGAACACCGACGGGTTGAGCGTCGCCGTGTCCGCCGGGGCGAGATCGTCGGCGAGCAGCACTGCGGGGCCGGCGACGGCCGGCAGTCCCGGCTCGTCGGCGCCGCGCAGCTCCGCGAGGACGCGATCGCGGATGTCCTCGAGATCGGTGACGCGCTCGGCCATGACGCCCCCGGCGGCGCGGAACATGTCCGCGAACTTCGCGATGGCGCGGACGACGGCGACCTCCGCCGTCGCCAGCTTCCGCATCTCCTTCACCGCGGCCCGGTGCCAGCCCCGGTCGAGGGTGAGCTTCGACGTCGCCAACAGGACCTCCGCGGCGTTGCCGTCGGTCTCCGCGGCGCGCGCCTCCAGCCGTTCCGCGACGGCCGCGGCGGCCCCGCGGAAGCGCTCCACCTCGGCGTCGACGGCACCCTCCGCGATGCGGTCCCCGTCGTCCGGCAGCGGCGGCCTCGGGTGTACCCACGTCGCCGGGGCGTAGGCGACGCCCGGCACCACCCCGGTGCCGGCGTGGACGGTATTCTCCATGTCTTCGGACCCTTCGTTCGGCACGCGGACCGCCCGCGCGCGTTTCCGCCGATCCTACCGGAGATGCCACCCCCGAAGCCCACATGATCATCCCCCGTTCCCACATCTTCGGGCATAATCGATCGGGACGGCCTGCGGGAACAGCACGACAAACGGACATCGCCCCACCGCTCCGCAGGCTCCGCACACCGGTGAACGGGCATCCGGGCAGGGAGAACAGGATGTACGCCGAGGAGCGCAGAAGGAAAATCGCCTCGTTGACGGCGGTCGAGGGACGCGTCATGGTCGCCGAGCTGGCCAAGAGCTTCGGCGTGACGGCGGAGACCATCCGCCGCGATCTGGCCCAGCTGGACGCCGAGGGCGCGGTCCACCGCGTCCACGGCGGCGCGGTGGCGGCCAAGGCGTTCCAGACGATGGAGTTCTCCGTCGAGGACCGCGAAGGCGCCCAGTCCGAGGCCAAGCGCGCCATCGCTCGGGCGGCCGTCTCCCACCTGCCCGACGCCGGGGTCGGGGTCTTCCTCGACGCCGGCACGACCACGGAGGCCCTGGCCAAGCTCATCGCCGCGAACCAGCGGCCGCAGCTGTGGTCCGTCGTCACGAACTCCCTGCCGAGCGCCCTGACGCTGGCGTCCAACCCCTACGTGGAGCTGCAGCTGCTCGGCGGCTCCGTCCGCGCGGTCACCCAGGCCGTCGTCGGCGATGCCGCACTGCGCACCCTGGCGCTGATGCGCGCGGACGTCGCGTTCATCGGCTCCAACGCCCTCACCCTCGACCACGGCCTGTCCACCGCCGATCCGCAGGAGGCCGCCGTCAAGCGCGCCATGATCGCCAACGCTTCGAAGGTCGTCGTGCTGTGCGACTCGACGAAGTTCGGCCGCGACTTCCTGGTCAGCTTCGCGCGGCTGGAGGACGTCGACGTCGTCATCACCGACACCGGCGCACCGGAGGCGTTCGTCGCCGAGCTGCGGGAGCGCGGCGTCGACGTGGAGCTCGCCCAGTGATCCTGACTCTGACCGCGAATCCCTCGATCGACCGCACCTGCACCGTCGCCGTTCCCCTCGAGCGCGGCGGCGTCTACCGTCTCTCCGATCCGGAGGACGTCGCCGGGGGCAAGGGCATCAACGTCTCCGGCGCCGCGCACCTGGCGGGCCGCCGCACGCTGGCCCTCTACCCCGCCTCGCGTAACGGCCGCTTCACGCGCCTGGTGCGGGACTGCGGGCTGCCCCACCGCGCCATCGCCACCGACGACGAGGCCCGCGTCAACCTCACCATCATCGAGGCCGACGGCACGACGACGAAGCTGAATACCCCCGGCCCGGAGCTCAGCGAACCCCAGCGGCGCCGCTGCCTGGACTACCTGTGCCGGTTCGCGGGAGACGCCCGCTGGGTCGTCCTGGCCGGTTCCCTCCCCCCGGGCGTACCCGCGGACTTCTACCTGGAGGCCGTGCGCGTCGTCCGTCACGCCGCCCCATCGGCGAGGATCGCGGTGGACACCTCCGACGCGCCGCTGCGCACCCTCGGCGACGCGCTCGCGGCCGGCGACCGCGGCAGCCTGCCGGACCTGCTCAAGCCCAACGGAGTCGAGCTCGGACAGCTGGCCGGCGTCGACGGCGCGGCCCTGGAGGAGCGCGCCGCCGAGGGCGACCTGGACGGCGTCATCGCCGCCGCCCGGAAGGTCAACGCTCGCGGCCTGCCGGAGCTGCTCATCACCCTCGGCGCCGCCGGGGCGGTGCTCTCCGTCGCAGACGGACCGATCCTGCACGCGACCTCCCCGAGCATCACTCCCCTCTCCACTGTCGGCGCCGGCGATTCGGCGCTGGCCGGATACCTCCTGGCCCGCGACGCGGGCGAAGACCCGGCCGGCTGCCTGCGGCTGGCCGTCGCGTACGGCGCCGCGGCCACCGCCCTGCCCGGCACCACCCCGCCGCGGCCGGATCAGGCCCACCCAGAACAGTCCGAAGTCACTGTCCTCGACGGCTGACCGCACCCAACCGACCCGCGCCCCGCGCCGGAACCACGGTCCGGGGCTCCCCTCCGCACATCGACACCACGAGGAGACCCCGATGACCGACAGGGACGTCATCACCACCGACCTGGTCCGGCTCGACGTCGACGCAGGCGCGACGCCCCGCGACGTGATCCGGACGCTCGCCGACGCCGCGGGATCCGCCGGCCGCACCTCCGATCCGGCGGCGCTGGCCGACGGCGCCACGTCCCGCGAGAAGAAGTCGGGCACCGGCGTACCCGGCGGCGTCGCCATCCCCCACTGCCGTTCGGAGGCCGTCGACGAGCCGACGCTCGCGTTCGCCCGCCTGTCCCGGCCCGTCGACTTCGGCGGGCCCGACGGCCCCGCCGACCTCGTCTTTCTCATCGCCGCTCCCGCCGGCGGTGGCAAGGAGCACCTGACGATCCTGTCGAAGCTCGCCCGGGCGCTCATCAAGCCGGACTTCCGCGCGTCGCTGCGCGGAGCGGAGACGCCGCAGGAGATCGTCGACGCCGTCGGGCAGCGGCTCGCCGCGAAAAAGGTGACGTCCCGGCCCGGCGCCCCCGCCGACTCCGCGGGCGCACCGGTCGACGCCGAACCCGCCGGCCGCCTCACCCGCCTGGTGGCCGTCACGGCCTGCCCGACCGGCGTCGCCCACACGTACATGGCCGCCGACGCACTGTCCGACGCCGGGGCGAAGCGCCACGACGTGCAGATCACGGTCGAGACGCAGGGCTCCTCCGGCAACCGCGCACTGGACCCGCAGGTCATCGCCGCGGCCGACGCCGTCATCTTCGCCACCGACATCGGGGTGCGCGACCGCGGCCGATTCGCCGGCAAGCCCGTCGTGGAGTCGGGCGTCAAGCGCGCCATCAACGAGCCGGACGCGATGATCGACGAGGCCGTCGAAGCTGCCGGGGACCCGAACGCGGCCCGGGTGACCGGCGGCGACGGCGCCTCCGACGGGGAGGCCGCGGCCGCCGGCGGGGGCTCGCTCGGCTGGGGTACCCGCATCCGGCAGGCGGTGATGACGGGCGTGAGCTACATGGTCCCGTTCGTCGCCGCCGCAGGCCTGCTCATGGCGCTGGGCTTCCTGCTCGGGGGGTTCCAGGTCAACTCCGTCGCAGCCCACGTCGCGCAGGACTTCGCGCTGTGGAATCTGCCCTCCGGCCATGGGTTCGAGGTCGACGGGACGATGCACTCCGTCGATCGCACGGGCCTGCTGCTGTACCTGGGCTCCATCCTGTTCGCCACCGGCAACTTCGGCATGGGCGTCATCGTGCCCATCCTGTCGGCGTTCATCGCCTTCGGCCTGGCAGGCCGCCCCGGCATCGCGCCGGGCTTCATCGGAGGCGCCATCTCCGTCGCCGTCGGCGCGGGTTTCCTCGGCGGCCTGGTCACCGGCATCATCGCCGGCGTCATCGCGCTGGGGCTGGCGTCCCTGCGGGTGCCGCGCTGGCTGGCGTCCCTCATGCCCGTGGTCGTCATCCCGCTGGTCGCGTCGCTGGGCGTCGGCCTGCTCATGTACCTGTTCCTCGGCCGCCCGCTGACCTGGCTGATGACGTCGCTGCAGGAGTGGCTGTCCGGCATGTCCGGCACCTCTGCGGTGCTGCTCGGCGTCATCGTCGGCCTCATGATGTGCCTGGACCTCGGCGGCCCGGTCAACAAGGCCGCGTACCTGTTCGCCACCGCGGGTCTGTCGACGGGCGACGAGGCGGCCATGAAGGTCATGGCCGCGGTGATGGCCGCGGGCATGGTCCCGCCGCTCGCCCTGGCGCTGGCCTCGACCGTCCGGCCGGGCCTGTTCACGACCGCCGAGCGGGAGAACGGCAAGGCCGGATGGCTGCTGGGCCTGTCGTTCATCTCCGAGGGCGCCATCCCATTCGCCGCGGCCGACCCGCTGCGCGTCATCCCGTCCATGATGGCCGGCGGCGCGGTCACCGGCGCGCTGTCGATGGCCCTCGGCGCGGGCTCCCGGGCTCCGCACGGCGGCGTGTTCGTCCTGTTCGCCATCGACAATCCGGTCGGATGGCTGCTGTCCATCGCCGCGGGCACGGCCGTCGGCGCCGTGTGCGTGTCACTGCTCAAGGCCCTCCGGCGCCGGCCGGACGCGGACGGCGCGGGGGCACGTGCGGCGGCGGGGGCTGCGGCGCAGGCGCCGGTTTCCGCGTAGAATCCACGTGACGACGTCCCCCGCGCCCCCGGCGCGCGGGATCTGCCGCGGCGCACCCGCCGCGGCCTCCGCTCACCGCGAAAATCCCAGGAAAGGACCGCCGCACATGGCCTCCCAGACCGTCACCGTTGGCTCCACCGTCGGGCTGCACGCCCGCCCCGCGACCGTCATCTCCGAGGCCGCCGCCGAGTACGACGAGGAGATCCTCATCGAGCTCGTCGACGCCGACGATGACGACCTCGAGCCCGCCGACGCGGCGAGTTCCCTGATGATCATGGCCCTGGGCGCCGAGTACGGCGACAAGGTCACCGTCTCCTCCGAGGACACTGACGCCGTCGCCCGCATCGCGGAGCTCGTCGCATCCAACCTCGACGCCGAGTAGACGCCCGCGCGGCGGCGCCCCTCCCACGACGGCACCCCGCCGCACAGCGGCCACGAGCCCCGGAACCGTGCGGTCCCGGGGCTCCCGCCGTATCCGCGTCAGGCCGCCACGAGCATCGCGGCGGGTGCGACGGCCAGGGGTGCGAGGACCAGGCCGTGGCGAACCCACGTCCCCCACCGCACCGGCCGCCCGCAGCGGCGCATCTGATCGGCCCACAGGATGGTCGCCAGCGACGCCCACGGGGTGATGAGCGGTCCCGCGTCGACGCCGACGAGCAGCGCGGCCAGCGCCTGCGCCCCGTGCGGCCCCGCCGCCCCCGCCACCGGTTCGAGAAGCAGGTACGCCGGCAGGTTGTTCACCAGGTTCGCCGCGACCGCCCCGGCACCCGCGACGACGGCCGCGCCCCACGCGGTCCCGGACGCGGCGGCCGGTCCCAGCAGGTCCCCGACCAGCCCTGCGCCGCCGGCGGCGTGGACGAGCTCCGCCAGGGAGCACAGGCCGACGGTGAGTGCGACGGCCCCCCACGGAACCAGCGACGCCCCGAAGTCCGACGGCGACCGCACCCCGAACAGGACCAGGAGCACGGCGGCCGCGACCGTCGTCGACGCCCAGTACGGCACCGGCGAGGCCAGCACCGGGATGAGCACCGCCAGGACGGCAAGCGACGGCCCCGCCAGCCCCGGCCGCGGCTCCGGGCCGTCGGCGGAGGTGAGGGCCGGCTCCCCCGCTGCGTCGTCCGGGCGGGCGGCGGCGTGGCTCGGGGCGTCGCCACGCCTGCGCGCGCGCCACGCGACCACCGCGGCGTAGGCGACGACCACGGCGAGCGACGCGAACGCCGGAGCCAGCAGGACGCGCATGTGCCCGACGGTGCCGCCGATGACGCCGGAGGAGCCGGCGAGGAGGTTGGTGAGGTTCGACACCGGCAGGAACAGCGACCCGGCGTTGGCGATCC
>JAEWGK010000018.1 GCA_023388385.1 Actinomycetes bacterium
CCGCGGGCCGCCCCGTCGTCGTCACGCGCGCGCCGCGCGTGCGGGGAGCGGGCCTACCCGTGCAGGCGGTTGGCCGCGCAGACCATCGCGGTCATGGTCGCCGCCTCCGGGGTCTGGCCGAAGCCCATCGTCCAGACGCGGGTGTTGTTGTGCGCGGAGTAGATGAAGGTCGCGGTGGCCTCGAAGATCTCGAACTGGTGGAACTCCAGGATCTCGACGCGGCAGCCGGCGTCCGCCAGCAGGTTCGTCGTCGCGGAGACCGGGCCCATCGCCGTGACCTCGTGGCGGGAGGTCTGCTCCGCATCGGTGCCGCGGCCGGTGGTCAGCGCGGCGGTGTAGGTGGAGCGGCCCATCTTTCCCTGGACGGACGTGAACTCGCGGATGGCCAGCGGGCCGCCGGTCGGGGAGTACGTCTTCATGAACGTCTGCCAGTCCATGCCGCGCGCCTCCTGGCGCAGGCCGCGGGGCAGGCGGTAGCCGAAGCGCGCCCGGAACGGGTCCTCGGTGAAGGTGCGGGTGCCCTGGGTGGAGGCCGGGCGGCCGCCCTGGAAGGTCATCGTCGTGGACGTGTTCTTGGACGGGCGGGTGGTGGTGAACATGTGGAGCTTCCGGTCCTTTGCTGCGATGTGCCCGGCCCGGCGCATTCCGTGCGCGAGCGTCGCGGGCAAGCGATTCCTGTGGTGTGGGACCGACCCAAAGGTGGCGGGTGGTTGCGGCCAGAGACCCCGTGTGGAGGGGTCAGTCCATGCCTCCACCGGGGTTCGTAGCCTCTGCTACTCGAAGTCGGATGTTCGCTCGCATGGGTGCGAATCTAGAGGACGGGGGCACCGTGGGCAACCCCGCAGCCGCGATCCTGCTCCGCGGAAGTGCGCCGGGTGCGTCGCGGGGAAACCGCGGCGCACCCGGAAAAGCGGGTCTGGCGTGCCCGTTTCCGGCGCGCGGGGTGGCCCGGCCGGGCGGGTCCTAGCGGCCCGTCGCCTCGCCGAGCGTGGCCAGGAACAGCGCCTCGGAGATGGCGATGTCGCGGATTTCGTCGGGGCTGACGGACTCGTCGGCGGAGTGGATGCGGCACAGCGGCTCCTCCACGCCGAACAGCGCCAGATCGGCGTCCGGCACGGCCTCCAGCAGCGTGGCGCACAGCGGGATGGAGCCGCCCTCGCCGGTGCGCACGGTCTCGCGGCCGTAGGCCTCGGACAGGCAGGACTCCAGGTGCCTGACGACGTCTCCCTCGACGTTCGCCGCGAACGGCGACGCCACGCCGTCGCGCTCGATGGTCAGCCGCGCGTGCCACGGCACGTGGGCCTCCAGGTGCTCGACCAGGCGGTCCTGGGCCTCCTGCGGGTCCATCCCCGGCGGCACGCGGAGGTTGATGTGCGCGGTGGCCGTGGACGGCACCGCGTTGACGGCGTTGGTGGCCGGCGGGCAGTCGATGCCGGTGACGATGACGGTCGGACGCGCCCAGGTCAGGTCCGCCACGGACGCGTCGGAGTGGTCGGAGATCAGATCGACGCCGTCGAGGACGCCCGCGTCGCCGCGGAACGTCTCCGGGTCATACTGCCCGCCCTCCCAGGTCTGGGCGCAGTCGAGGCCGTCGATGGCGGTGGCGCCGGCCTCGTCGCGCAGCGAGTCGAGCAGGCGCATGAGGGCGGCGAGCGCATCGGGCGCCGGGCCGCCGAACATGCCGGAGTGCACCGGCCCGCGGAGCGTGTCGACGCGCACGTCGACGTCCGCGGAACCGCGCAGCGTGGTGATCAGCGTCGGCTCACCCACCGCGACGTTGCCGACGTCGGCGATGAGGATGACGTCCGCCTGGAACAGCTCCGGGCGGGTCGCGATCAGATCGTGCAGGCCGGCGGAGCCGCGCTCCTCCGAACCCTCGACGACGATGCGCAGGCCCGGCAGGCGGTGGCCCGGGTTCTCCGCGCGCAGCGTGCCCAGCGCGCGGATTGCCGCCAGGTGCATGACGACGTTGCCCTTGCAGTCCGCGGTGCCGCGCCCATACCAGCGGCCGTCCCGCTCCTCGAGGGTCCAGGGATCGCCGGTCCACGCGGAGACGTCGCCGGCCGGCTGGACGTCGTAATGCGAGTAGAGGAGGACGGTGGGCATGCCCTCGTCCGCGGCCACGTGGCCGGTCAGGGCGATGGAGCCGTCGACCGTGACATGGGCGTCGAGGTCGATGCCGACGCCCTTGAAGAGGCCCCGGACGGCCTCGGCCGCCTCGCGGCAGGCGGCCTCCGTCTCCGGGTCGCCGTGGACGGACGGGAACGCCACGAGTTCCGTCAGGGATTCCTTCACGTAGGCGCGGTCCGCCTCGACGGACGCGCGGAGGGTCTGGGGGATGGTGTTCGTCATGGTCTCCGAGTGTAGGGCCGTCCCCGCCCGCGCGGAGCCGGCCCGGCGGGCCGATCGCGTGCGCTACCATCCCCCGTGTTGAACGACAGTCCCGGGCCGCGGGTTTCCGCGCCGGGCGTGGAAGCGGGCGCCCGCGCCGGGCGCGGAGCGGCGCGGCGCAGGGGCTGCGCGGGGAGGACCTGGGATGCCGAAGCCCATTGACGCGGGAACGTCCTACGTGCCGGCCATCGATGGGCTGCGGACCATCGCGGTCCTGGCGGTCGTGCTCTACCACCTGCACGTGTCCTGGACACCTGGCGGCGTCCTCGGCGTCGGCGTGTTCTTCACCCTGTCCGGCTACCTCATCACCGCGAACCTGCTGAAGTCCCGGCAGTGCCGCGGCACCCTGGGCCTGGGCACGTTCTGGTTGCGGCGCTTCCGCCGGCTCGTGCCGGCCGTCGTCGTCACCGTCGCCTCCGTGCTGCTGCTCACCGCGCTGCTGCGGCCCGCCGACCTGGCGAAGATCGGCGGCGAGTCCCTGTCGTCCCTGCTGTACGTCAACAACTGGCACGTCATCCTCTCCGGGGACTCCTATTTCGATCGCTTCGTCACCGGCCCGCTGGACCATATGTGGTCGCTGTCCGTCGAGGAGCAGTTCTACCTGGTGTGGCCGCTCGTCCTCGCCCTGCTCCTCGCCGTCTTCGGCGTGCGCCGGAGGCTTCTGGCCCCGGTGACGCTGCTGCTGGCCGCCGTGCCCTTCTGGTGGATGGCGCATCTCGCCGCCGCCGGCGCCGACCCGACCCGCATCCACGAGGGCACCGACACCCGCGCGGGGTCGCTGCTCGTCGGCGCGGTCCTGGCGGTGCTGCTGGTTCGCGGCGGCTCCATCGCCCGCCCGCCGCGGTGGCTCGCGGAGTCCGCCGGCATCGCCGGCGTCGCGGGCATCCTGGCCTTCGTGCTGCTGGTGCCGGATCAGTCCCCGATGCTGTACCGCGGTGGTCTGGTGCTCCTGGCGCTGGCGACGGTCGCGGCGATCACGGGCGCACTGCATCAGCGCAGCCTCGTCTCCCGCGTCGTGGGGTTCGCCCCCATGCGGTGGCTGGGCGAGCGCTCGTACGGCATCTACCTCTGGCACATGCCCGTCACCGTCTTCATGGCCGACGTCATCGGGCCGCTGCATCCGGCGGTCGGTGCGATTGTCGTCATCGTCGTCTCGGTGCTCCTCGCAGCCCTGTCGTGGTCGCTCGTCGAGGACCCGATTCGCCGGCACGGCATCGTCGGACCCGCGCGGGTCTGGCTGAGCCGCCGCCGCGAGGCCCTCGCCGGCGGGGTCGGCGCGCCCGCCGGCCCGGGGGCCCCGAAGCAGGTGCTCGCGGGCTTCGCGCTCGTCGCCGTCGCGGTGGCGTGCGTCGGCGTGCCGGCTGCCATCGCCGGCGGCGCCCGTGGCTCCGGGGCCTCGGATTCCCTGACCGTCGCGGCCCCGGCCGTCGAGGTCGACCCGGCCGTCCAGGCCGTGCTCACGGGTCCCGCGCGCACGCGCTGCACCACCGTCGTCCATGTCGGCGATTCGACCTCCATCGGCATGTTCAGCGACGCCCAGCTGCCGTCGCCGGAGGACAACGCGAACGTGGCGTACGCGGACGTCGGCGCTGACGTGGTGCTGCCCAGCGTCGTCGGCGCGCGCTCCACCGTGGAGGGCTTCCAGGGCGGCCCCAGCGCCGCCGACTCCGTGGACCAGCTGGTCGCGCAGGGCGTGCCGGCGGGCGCCTGCTGGGTCATCGCCGTCGGCGTCAACGACGCCGCAAACCGCGCCGTCGGTCATCCCGGCGAGGAGATCTGGCGCATCGAGCAGATCCTCGACCGCATCCCGGACGGCGATCCCGTCATGTGGGCGACCGCGGTCACCAACCGCGGCTATGGCCCGTACGCCAACGAGAACATGGCGCCGTTCAACGACGCACTCCGGGCGGCGCTCGCGGCGCACCCGCAGCTGTCCCTCTACGACTGGGCCGCCGACGCGCAGTCGGCATGGTTCATGCAGGGGGACGACGTCCACTACAACCCCCAGGGCAACGCGCTGCGCGCGAAGATGTTCGCCGAGGCCCTCGCCCGCCTGTACCCGGAGCAGGGCGACGGTCCCTCCGATCGCATCCACCGAGTCGGCGCCGCCCGCGCCGCCGAGCTTCTCGCGGGGGATGACGCGGGAGATGGCGCGGAGGAGGGGGCCGCGGCCGGAGACGCAGCGGACGACGGGGCCCCAGGGGATGGCGGAGCCGGCGCCTCCGCCGTCGGGTGACGGGCCCCGGACGCGTCATCTTGCACTCGCATGGGGCGAGTGCTAAAAACTGGCTTTAGCACTTGGCAATTCCGAGTGCCAGAAAATACGAACGAATCGTATAGCTCACCGCTGGTCCGGTGAGGCCCCGGGTGGCACTTCCCGGGGTCGCGTGCCGTCGCGGGCGCCGGGCCGGCACCACGGAAGTGTCGTTGACCATCAACGGAGGATCAGAAGCCACATGGCCAAGATCATTGCATTCGACGAGGAGGCCCGCCGCGGCCTCGAGAAGGGCCTCAACACCCTGGCCGACGCGGTCAAGGTCACGCTGGGCCCCAAGGGCCGCAACGTGGTCCTGGAGCGCAAGTGGGGCGCGCCGCTGATCACCAACGACGGCGTCTCCATCGCCCGCGAGATCGAGCTGGAGGACCCGTACGAGAAGATCGGCGCCGAGCTGGTCAAGGAGGTCGCCAAGAAGACCGACGACGTCGCGGGCGACGGCACCACCACCGCCACCGTCCTGGCGCAGGCGCTCGTCTCCGAGGGCCTCCGCAACGTCGCGGCCGGCTCCAACCCGATGGGCATCAAGCGCGGCATCGAGAAGGCCGTGGAGAAGGTCACCGCCGAGCTGCTCGACTCCGCCAAGGAGATCGAGACCAAGGACCAGATCGCCGCCACCGCCGGCATCTCCGCCGCGGACCCGGCCATCGGCGAGCTCATCGCCACCGCCATGGACAAGGTCGGCAAGGAGGGCGTCATCACGGTCGAGGAGGCGAACACCTTCGGCCTCGACCTGGAGCTCACCGAGGGCATGCGCTTCGACAAGGGCTACATCTCCGGCTACTTCGCCACCGATGTGGAGCGCGGCGAGGCCGTCCTCGAGGATCCGTACATCCTCCTCGTCTCCGCCAAGATCTCCAACATCAAGGACCTGCTCCCGCTGCTGGAGAAGGTCATGCAGTCCGGCAAGCCGCTGCTCATCATCGCGGAGGACGTCGAGGGCGAGGCGCTGTCCACCCTGGTCGTCAACAAGATCCGCGGCACCTTCAAGTCCGTCGCCGTCAAGGCCCCGGGCTTCGGCGACCGCCGCAAGGCGATGCTGCAGGACATGGCCATCCTCACCGACGGTCAGGTCATCTCCGAGGAGGTCGGCCTGTCCCTCGAGACCGCCGACCTGCCGCTGCTGGGCCGCGCCCGCAAGGTCGTCGTCACCAAGGACGAGACCACCATCGTCGAGGGCGCCGGCGACCAGGCCGCCATCGAGGGGCGCGTCAACCAGATCCGCGCCGAGATCGAGAACTCCGACTCCGACTACGACCGCGAGAAGCTCCAGGAGCGCCTGGCCAAGCTCGCCGGCGGCGTCGCCGTCATCAAGGCGGGCGCGGCCACCGAGGTCGAGCTGAAGGAGCGCAAGCACCGCATCGAGGACGCCGTCCGCAACGCGAAGGCGGCCGTCGAGGAGGGCATCGTCGCCGGCGGCGGCTCCTCCCTGCTGCAGGCCTCCCACGTGCTCGACGACGACCTGGGCGCCGAGGGCGACGAGGCCACCGGCGTGCGCATCGTCCGCGCCGCCCTGGCCGCCCCGCTGAAGCAGATCGCCCTCAACGCCGGCCTCGAGGCCGGCGTCGTGGCCGAGAAGGTCTCCGGCCTGCCGAAGGGCGAGGGCCTCAACGCCGCCACCGGCGAGTACGTCGACCTCATGGGCGAGGGCATCAACGACCCGGTGAAGGTCACGCGCTCCGCGCTGCAGAACGCCGCCTCCATCGCGGCGCTGTTCCTCACCACCGAGGCCGTCGTCGCCGACAAGCCCGAGCCGGCCGCCCCGGCCATGCCGGGCGCCGACGAGATGGGCGGCATGGGCGGCTTCTAGCCCCCGGCCCCGGCCCGCCCGCGCCGCCCCGTGACCCGGGGCCGGCGGGGGAGGGCGCGGCGACATCCGACGAGACCCCGTCCGCGCACCCCGCGCGGGCGGGGTTCCGTCGTCACGCGGATGCCGGGGGACGCATGCCCCGCGGCCGTCACCCCCGGGTCCGCGCACGCGGTCCGCCGGGTGCGTCATGCCGGGGGTAGCCGGGGGTTGCCGTGCGAAGCGGGCAGTGCGCGCGCCGGGCGGTACCCTGGATGCATGGCCGATAAGAACGAAGAGGACTTCCACATCGTCGACCTGGCGGCCACCGAGGGCTACGTCGTCGACGATTCCGACGAGGACGACCCGGTGCTGGTCACGCCCGACGGTCGTCGGGTGGACACCTGGCGCGAGAACTACCCGTACGACGAGCGGCTGACCCGCAAGGAGTACGAGATCATCAAGCGAAAGCTCCAGATCGAGCTGCTCAAGTGGCAGAACTGGACCAAGGAGACCGGCCAGCGCCACATCATCCTTTTCGAGGGCCGCGACGCCGCCGGCAAGGGCGGCACCATCAAGCGGTTCAACGAGCACCTGAACCCCCGCGGCGCCCGAACCGTCGCACTGGAGAAGCCGTCGCCGCGCGAGTCGACGTCGTGGTACTTCCAGCGCTACATCGAGCACTTCCCGGCCGGCGGCGAGATCGTCTTCTTCGACCGCTCCTGGTACAACCGCTCGGGCGTCGAGCGCGTCATGGGCTTCTGCACCGAGTCCCAGCACGCGGAGTTCCTCCGGGAGGTCCCGATGCTGGAGAACATGATCCTGGGGTCCGGCATCTCCCTGACCAAGTTCTGGTTCTCCGTGACCCAGAAGGAGCAGCGCACGCGCTTCGCCATCCGCCAGGTGGACCCGGTCCGGCAGTGGAAGCTGTCCCCGATGGACCTCGCCTCCCTGGACAAGTGGGACGACTACACCCGGGCCAAGGAGGAGCAGTTCCGCTACACGGACACGGACGAATCCCCCTGGATCACCATCAAGTCCAACGACAAGAAGCGCGCCCGCATCAACGCGATGCGCTACATCCTGTCCAAGTTCGAGTACACCAACAAGGACCACGAGGTCGTGGGCGTCCCCGACCCCGAGATCGTCAAGCGCGGCCGCGACCAGATCGGCGACTGACGCCGACGCCGTCGGCCACGTCGCGGGGCCCGACCCACCTGTGCAGGTGGGCCGGGCCCCGGCGTGTGCGCGGGGTGCGGAGGGGATCGGGAACGATGTCCGGAGGGTGGTCGTGGGATAGAAAAGGCTACCCTGACCTGCTAAAACAAGGCCGCCGTCATCGTGCCGCGGTGACCGCGCGTCGCTACGCTGGTTGGCATGGTCGAGGTCAGAATCCACGGACGCGGAGGCCAGGGCGTCGTCACGGCGGCCGACCTCGTGGCGAAGGCGGCGTTCGCCGAGGGGCGGCACGCGCAGGCGTTTCCCTCCTTCGGCTCCGAGCGCACCGGCGCCCCCGTCGTCTCCTACTGCCGGGTCGGCGACCGCCCGATCCGCACCCGAGAGCCCGTCCTGAACCCGGACGTCGTCATCGTCCAGGACCGGACGCTGCTGCCCATCCTCGACGTCTTCTCCGGCCTGTCGCCGCAGGGGTACGTCCTCATCAACTCGTCGAAGCGCTCCGCCGAGCTCGGGCTGGCGGACCTGCAGGCGCGCCAGCCGGCCGGGCGGTTCATGACCATCCCGGCCACCGCCATCGCCAAGGAGCACACCGGCCGCACGGTCCCCAACGCCGTGCTGCTCGGCGCCTTCGCCGGCCTCACCGGCCTGTGCCGCATGGAGTCCGTCGAGGCCGCGATCCTGGAGCGCTTCCCCGGCGCCGTCGGCGAGCGCAACGTCGCCGCCGCCCGCGCCGCGCACGATCTGGTCGAACGCAAGAAGGAGGAGGCCGCCCGTGCTTGAGCAGATCGAGGGCTCGCAGGCCGTCGCCAAGGCCGTCGCCGCCTGCCGTCCGGAGGTGGTCGCGGCCTACCCCATCTCCCCGCAGACGCACATCGTCGAGACGCTGTCGCGCCTGGTGAAGTCCGGTGAGCTCACCGGCTGCGAGTACGTCAACGTGGAGAGCGAGTACTCCGCGATGTCCGCGTGCATCGGCGCCTCCGCCGCCGGCGCCCGCTCCTACACCGCCACCGCCTCCCAGGGCCTGCTCTACATGGTGGAGCCGGTGTACAACGCCTCCGGCCTGGGCCTGCCCATCGTCATGACGGTGGCCAACCGCGCCATCGGCTCGCCCATCAACATCTGGAACGACCAGACGGACTCCATGTCCCAGCGCGACTCCGGATGGCTGCAGCTCTACGCCGTCGACAACCAGGAGGCCGCGGACCTGCACGTCCAGGCCTTCCGCATCGCCGAGGAGCTGTCGCTGCCCGTCATGGTCTGCATGGACGGCTTCGTGCTCACCCACGCGATGGAGCGCGTCGACGTGCCGGAGCCGGAGCAGGTCGCCCGCTTCCTGCCGCCCTACGAGCCGCGCCAGGTCCTGGACCCCGCCAACCCCGTGAGCATCGGCGCGATGGTCGGCCCGGAGGCCTTCACCGAGGTCCGCTACCTGGCCCACCGCCGGCAGCTCGACGCGCTGGAGGTCATCCCGCGCGTGCGGGCGGAGTTCGAGGAGGTCTTCGGGCGCTCCTCCGGTGGCCTGCTGCACGAGTACCGCACGGAGGACGCGGAGACCATCGTCGTCTGCCTCGGCTCCGTCACCGGCACGCTGCGCGACGTCGTCGACGAGCGCCGCGAGCGCGGCGAGCGCATCGGCGTCCTGTCCCTCGTCGCCTTCCGCCCGTTCCCGTCGGCGGCGGTGCGCGAGGCGCTGTCCGGCGCGACGCGATTCATCGTCCTGGAGAAGGCGTTTTCCGTCGGCATCGGCGGCATCGTCTCCTCCCATTGCCGCCACGCCATGCGCGGCCGCCGGTTCATCTGCCACGAGCTCATCGCGGGCCTCGGCGGCCGCGACATCACGCGCGCATCGCTGCACGATTACCTGGACCGCGCCGTCGCTGACGAGGTGGAGGACACGACGTTCCTCGACCTGGACCGGGACCTGGTGGACCGCGAGCTCGCCCGCCAGAAGTCGACGCGCCATTCCGGCGCCATCCCCGAGAACCTGCTGCGCGACCTCTCCGAGCGGGAGGCCGGCGCGGCCGCCGTCACCCCCGAGGAGGGAGGCATCCGATGACCCCCGTCCCGCTGCCCGCGCCCAGCTTCCCGCCCACCGCCATCCCGGAGCGGGAGGACGCGAAGTTCTACCAGGTCGGCTCCTTCGCCGTCGGCAACCGCCTGCTGGAGGAGAAGATGCGCTCCGTCCAGTCGGAGGCCGGCCGCCGCAACTCCCTGACCTCCGGCCACCGCGCCTGCCAGGGCTGCGGCGAGGCGCTCGGCGCCCGCTACGCGCTCGACGCCGCGATGGCCGCCGCCGGCGACAAGGTCATCGCCGTCAACGCCACCGGCTGCCTCGAGGTGTTCTCCACCCCGTACCCGGAGACGTCGTGGAACCTCGCGTGGATCCACTCGCTGTTCGGCAACGCCCCCGCCGTCGCCACCGGCGTGCAGGCGGCGCTGCGGGCGAAGGGGCGCGAGGACGTCCGCGTCATCGCCCAGGGCGGCGACGGCGGCACCGTCGACATCGGCTTCGGTCAGCTGTCGGGCATGTTCGAGCGCGGCGACGACGTGCTCTACATCTGCTACGACAACGAGGCCTACATGAACACCGGCGTGCAGCGCTCCGGCGCCACCCCGCCGGCCGCCCGCACGGCCACCACCCAGCCCGTCGGCGAGCACCCGGGCAACGTGTTCGGCCAGGGCAAGGACCTGCCGCGCATCGCCATGGCGCACGAGATCCCCTACGTCGCCACCGCCACCGTCGCGGACCTGCACGACCTCGAGTACAAGGTCCGCCGCGCGATGGAGTTCCGCGGGCCCCGTTACCTGCACGTCCTCGTGCCCTGCCCGCTCGGCTGGGGCACCGCGTCGAACCAGACGATCAGGATCGCGCGGCTGGCGACGCAGACCGGGCTGTTCCCGGTGTTCGAGGCGGAGTACGGCGACGTCGTCTCCGTCATGAAGATCCGCCGGCCCGCGCCGGTGGAGGAGTACCTGCGGCCCCAGCGCCGCTTCGCCCACCTGTTCCGCGGCGACGGCCTGCCCGGGGTCGTCGAGCGCCTCCAGGCGGTGGCCGACCGCAACATCCGCCGCTACGACCTCATCGACGAGGAGCGGCTGGACCCGCTGACGCCGCCGCCCGCCGGCACGCGCACCGCACAGGACGTCGACCGCCCGCGCGGCGGGGAGGAGTGACCCGATGACGACCGAGACCACGTCCGCGAAGGATTCCGCGAACTCCGCGCTCCGGCCGTTCGCCATCACGCTCGGCGTCGGCTCGTCGCTGGCGAACCGCACCGGATCGTGGCGTACGGAGCGGCCGATGTACGTCGATCTGCTGCCGCCGTGCAACCGCGCCTGCCCGGCCGGGGAGAACATCCAGGGCTGGCTGAAGCACGCGGAGGAGGGCGACTACGAGGCCGCCTGGCGCCTGCTGGTCAACGACAACCCGCTGCCCGCAGTCATGGGCCGCGTCTGCTACCACACGTGCCAGACGGCCTGCAATCGCGCCGAGGTCGACGAGGCCGTCGGCATCAACGCCGTCGAGCGGTTCCTCGGCGACGAGGCCATCGCCAAGGGCTGGGAGTTCCGCCGCGAGGTCCCGCCGACCGGCAAGAAGGTGCTCGTCGTCGGCTCCGGCCCGTCCGGCCTGTCCGCCGCGTACCACCTGGCGCGCCTCGGCCACGACGTCACCGTCCGCGATATGGGCGCGAAGCCCGGCGGCATGATGCGCTACGGCATCCCCGCCTACCGCCTGCCCCGGAACATCCTGGACGCGGAGATCGCCCGCATCGCGGCGCTTGGCGTCACCTTCGAGCAGGGTGTCCGCGTCGACGACGTGGAGGCCGCGCTGGAGGAGTTCGACGCGGTGTTCGCCGCCGTCGGCGCCGGCGTCGGCCGCAACGTGGGCATCCCCGCCGCCGAGGCCGCCCGCGTCATGGACGCCGTCGACGTGCTGCGCCAGGTGGAGGACTCGGCCGACGGGGAGGCGGAGACCCCGATGCTCGGCCGCACCGTCGTCGTCTACGGCGGCGGCAACACGGCGGTCGACGCCGCCCGCACGGCCCGCCGCCTCGGCGCGGCGGAGTCCGTCATCCTCTACCGCCGCACCCGCGACCGCATGCCCGCCCATGACTCCGAGGTCCTGGAGGCCGAGGAGGAGGGCATCACCATGCGGTGGCTGTCCACCGTCGACCACGTCGGCGAAGGCGTCGTGCGCATCGAGAAGATGGAGCTCGACGAGGACGGCTTCCCGCAGCCGACCGGCGAGTTCGAGGAGCTCGCTGCGGACTCCCTCATCATGGCGCTGGGCCAGGACGCCGACCTGTCGCTGCTGGAGGGCGTCGACGGCGTCGCCGTCGAGCGCGGCGTCGTCCAGGTCGATGACGCGATGATGACCGGCCGCGCCGGGGTCTTCGCCGGCGGCGACATGACGCCCGGCGAGCGCAACGTCACCGTCGCCATCGGCCACGGCAAGAAGGCCGCCCGCACCATCGACGCATGGCTCAACGGAGACACGTACCGGCCGGAGGCACGCCACGGCGACGCGACGCTGGACCGGATGGAGACGTGGTACTACTCCGATGCCCCGCACCGCGTGCGCGGGAAGCTGGAGGGCGCCCGCCGCGCGTCCACGTTCGACGAGGTCGTCACCGGCCTCGACGAGGAGTCGGCGCTGTTCGAGGCCCGCCGCTGCATGAGCTGCGGCAACTGCTTCGGCTGCGACAACTGCTTCGGCGTGTGCCCGGACAACGCGGTCACCAAGATCCGGCCCGGGGAGTACGAGTTCAAGTACGACTACTGCAAGGGGTGCGGCATCTGCGCGGAGGAGTGCCCCTGCGGCGCCATCTCGATGGTCCCGGAGGAGATCTAGGGCGGGGCGGGCGCGGCCTCGTTCGTGCGCGGCCGGCGCCGCACCTACCCGCGCGGCTCGATGGGGTTGCCGTGCCAGCTGGTGCCGCCGGGCACGTGGTCGCCGCGCATGACCAGGGAGCCGGGGCCGACGTGGGCGCCGTCGCCCAGCGCCGCCGCCGGCAGCGCCACCGAATGGGCGGCCAGCGTCGCGCCGGCGCCGAGCGTGACGGTGTCCAGGCTCATGACGCGGTCCTGGAACAGGTGGGTCTGGACGACGCAGCCCGGGCCGACGACGGCGCCGTCGTCGAGCACCACCAGGTCGGTCTCCGGCAGCCAGTAGGACTCCAGCCACACGCCGCGGCCGATGCGCGCGCCGAGCAGGCGCATGCCGGCGGTCGTCGCCGGCGTCGCCATCGACGGGTTGAACCACCATGGCGCGGCAACGACCTCGACGAAGGAGTCCTGCAGCTCGTTCAGCCACACGAAGCGGCTCCACAGGGGATGATCGCCGGCGCGGTGGCGGCCGACGCAGATCCACTTCGCGGCGGCGGTGAGCAGCAGGCCGGCCAGGCCCGCGAGGAACAGCACGAGGGGGCTCGCCAGCCACGCGACGGCGAGGCCGGCCGCGGCGGCGACCCCGTGCAGGGCCGCGAGCGTGGCGACGGCCAGGGCCATCGACGCCATCGGCGCCAGCAGGCGGAGAGTCTCGACCATGCCGCGGGCGACCTTCAGGCCGGACGACGGCGCATAGGTGCGGTCGTCGCCCGCACCCGCGTCGGCCGCCACGCGGCGCAGCCGCTCCGGCGGAGATCCCCACCAGTTGGAGCCGGTCTTCGCCTTCTTCGGCGTCGACGACAGCACGGCGACCAGGGAGTCGCGGCCGAGCTTGCGGTCCGGCGCGGTGATGCCGGAGTTGCCCAGGAACGCGCGGCGGCCGATGCGGGACTCGCCGACCAGCAGCCAGCCGCCGCCGAGCTCGTAGGTGCCCACCATCGTGTCGTCGGCCAGGAAAGAGCCGTCGCGGACGTCGGTGAACCTCGGGATGGCGACTGCGGTGGAGACCTCCGCGTCGTGGCCGATGCGGGCGCCGAGGGCGCGCAGCCACGGCACGGTGAGCTGGCTCGCGTAGAGCGGGAACAGGTGGGTGCGGGCGGCGTCCATGAGCCGGACCGTCGCCCACGCCTGCCAGCCCGGCCGGGAGCGCACGGGGTGCACGCCGGGTTCCAGGCCGAGCGACAGCAGGCGCACCAGCGCCCACGTCAGGACCATGCAGGCCGCGAACGCGGCGAGCGCGCCGAGTGGCGACCACGCCAGCGCCAGCCCCGCCTGCGCGGCGAAGGAGGCGCCTGCGCCGGTCGCGGCGGTCAGCGAGCCGATGACGGCGGCGCCGGCGGCCAGCGACGCGACGGGCACGAGGGCCAGCACGACGGCCGACAGCGCGTAGACCGCCACCCATCCCGGGCGGCGGGCCGGCGCATGGTCGGGGAAGCGGTGCTTCGGCCGGCCGACCTTGCGGGCCGGCGAGCCCGACCAGCGGGCGTCGGCCTTCACCTTCTTCTCCCCGGTGACGGTGGAACCGGCCTCCACGTGGGCGCGCTTGCCGATGCGCGTGCCGGGCAGCAGCGTCGACCGGGCGCCGACGCGGGCCTCCGCTCCGATCTCGATGGTCCCGACGTGGACGACGTCGCCGTCGACCCAGTAACCGGACAGATCCGTCTCCGGCTCGATGGAGCTGTGCCGGCCGAGCGTCAGCATGCCGGTCACCGGCGGCACGGTGTGCAGGTCGACGCCATGGCCGATCCGCGCGCCGAGCATCCGGGCGTACCAGAGGATGAACGGGGCGCCGGAGACCGAGCGGACGCCGGAGGCGTCGGCGAGCCGTTCGGCGGCCCACAGGCGCAGGTGCACGGAGCCGCCGCGCGGGTGGTCGCCAGGCTCCACGCCCGCCAGCAGCAGGCGGATGACGCCCGCGGTCAGCGGCATCACGCCCACCGGGGTGAGGAACACGACGACGAGTACCGCGACCAGCCAGCCCGGCAGGCCCAGGGAGTGCTCCCACCCGGCCGCACCGGCGACGGCGTCGAGCACCGCCAGCCACGCGATCCAGCGCGCGCCGCGGAACAGCTGCAGCGGGAACATCGCCAGGGTCTGGGCCAGGCGGGTGCCCGCGCCGACGGGGCCGGGCGCGGGGCGCCGGGGCGTGCGG
>JAEWGK010000112.1 GCA_023388385.1 Actinomycetes bacterium
CGGCACGGGCGTGCCTGGCGCCTTCCCGGACGCCGACGTCGACATGCGCGGCGTGGAGGCGGCTCGCCGGGCCGCGGAGGAGCGCGACGACTAGAAGGTCGCGGGCCCCGGTTGGCCGGGTCTTCCCATGGGCGCCATGTGGTTAACCTGGAGTTAACCTTCTGGCGGGATATGTATTCTGAAGTGCCGTGACGGACATCGGGTTTCATGTCAAAGATGCCATGCCAAACCTGCAGGTCGCTGCGCGAATTCGCTTGCGCGCGCGAGGAGTGCCCGCTAAAGTGAACGCCAGGTTAACAAAAGGGGAACCGAGGTTCATCCGCATGCCCGCGAGGAGATTCACGGACCACGGTTCGCGCAGGGAGGAACAGAGAATGCTCGACCGTCAGCTGGACATCGTCCGCGAGGATCTGCACCGGGAGTACGACCAGGTCTGCCCGGCCGCCGACCTCGACTCCATCATCGACGAGGTCATCGCGGCCCACCGCGATTCCTCGCACATCCAGGACTTCATCCCCGTGCTGGTCGAGCGCGACGTCGTCGACCAGCTGCAGGCCCGCTACGGTCACGACGCCCGCCCCCGCAAGGAGGTGCTGTTCGTCTCCGAGCGCAACTCCGGCCGATCCCAGATGGCGGCGGCCGTCGCCAAGTGGATGGGCGGCGACAACATCTTCGTCCGCGTCACCGGCCTGCGCCCGACCGGCTCCATCGAGGACAACGTCGTCGCGGTGCTGCGCGACCACGGCATCTCGACCGAGACGCTGGACCAGACCCCCATCGTCCCGCGCGTCACGCACCCGGCCGACGTCGTCGTCCTGCTGGGCGTCGACGAGGCCCCGGGCGTCCCCGGCCACCGCTACGAGACCTGGGGCATCCGCGACACCCACCACGCCGACCGCGCGGCGGTAGAGGAGATGTTCGCCGATCTCATCGGCCACGTCCGCGACCTGTTCGAGGACCTCGGCGTCGAGTACACCATGCCGGTGCGCCAGGAGGCGGGCCTCGACCGCACGGCGGCCCGCGTCTAGCGCGACTCCGGCTACGGGCGCCACCACTGGCGCTCGGGCATGCCGGTGGAGCCGTCGTCGTGCAGCTTGATGCCGAGGAACTGGTGCAGCTGGATGTCGTTGTGGTCGAAGCCCCACTCGGAGCCGGCCATGTAGATGCCGTAGAGCTTCGCGGTGGCGTCGCCGACCAGCTCCCGGCCCTCCTCCCAGTTCTCCTGGAGGTTCGCGCACCACTTGTTCAGCGTGCGGGCGTAGTGCTGGCGCAGGTCCTCCTGGTGGACGACGTCGAAGCCGGCGTCCTCCATGCGGCACCGGATGGCGCCCGGGCCGCCGAGTTCGCCGTCGGGGAAGATGTAGCGGTCGATGAACTGGCCGGCCTTGATGGCGCCCCTGTTGTTGGGGCGGGTGATGCAGTGGTTGAGCATCCGGCCGCCGGTGCGCAGCTTGCCGTACATGAACGTGAAGTAGTCGGCGTAGTTCGCGGCGCCGACGTGTTCCAGGATGCCGATGGCGCTGATGGCGTCGAAGTCGCCCTCCGGCACGTCGCGATAGTCCATGAGGCGGACCTCCGCATGGTCCTGCAGGCCGTCGTCCTCGATGGCTCGCTGGCCCCACTCCGCCTGCTCCTTGGACAGGGTCACGCCGATGACGTCCACGCCGCGGGAGGCGGCGTAGCGGACCATGCCGCCCCAGCCGCAGCCGACGTCCAGCAGACGCTCGCCCGGCTTGAGGTCCAGCTTGTCGAAGATGAGGCGGTACTTGTTCTCCTGCGCCTCCTCCAGCGTCGCGTCCTCCGAGGGGAAATACGCGCACGTGTAGGTCATCGACGGGCCGAGGAAGAGCTCGTAGAACTCGTTGGACACGTCGTAGTGGTGCGACACGGACTCGGAGTCGCGTTCGCGGGAGTGCCGCTGCAGGCCCTCCAGCTTGCGGCGCCAGCCCGGCAGCATCTCCTGCGGCGGCGCAGGCTGGAACTTGATGGCGCCCATCGCGCGCAGCGACTTCACGATGCGCGACGTCTCCTTCACCGTCGGCTTGCGGAAGCCCACCTTCTTCAGCGCATCGAACATCGCGTACGGGTGCGCCTCGTGCACGCCGTGCGGGACCAGGCCGCCGGTCAGGTACGCGCGCGCCATGCCCAGGTCGCCCGGAGCGGTGACGATGTACGCCAGGCCCTCGACGGAGGTGATCTCCAGCTCGAGGTCCACGTCTCCGTGGCCGACGACGGAGCCGTCGAACGCGCGGATGCGCACCGGCAGCGGCGGCGTCATCACGGTGCGCACGATGTCGGCGACGGTCATGGGCTGGAAGCGGGAATCGTGCTTCGACGGTCCTCGGAACATGGGTCTGGGGTCTCCTTCCTCGGTCCGGGCGGGGCTCGGGCCTGCTTCGTGTCGTGTTCCGGCCCGCGAGGGGCGTTGCGGTGGGCGGCGCTGTCGCGCGGCCTAGCTGCCTCCTACCGTCTTCTGGTACAGCGTCGGGAAGCGGCCGTCCGGGTCCCAGCGTTCCTTCATCCGGTCCGGCAGGTCCCCGCCGTAGAGGCGGCGGAAGTCCTCCTCGGAGTAGAACGCCTCCGAGTACAGGGACTTGTGGCCGCCCAGGCGGGCGACCTCCGCCTCGACGCGGCGGTTGAATGCGCCGGCGGGCGCGCCCTCCTCCACGGGCACCGACGACCAGAAGCCGACGTTCACCCACGTCTGACAGGCCGAGAGCGGGTACAGGGGCCAGGGCCGACCGGCGCGGGGGACGTCGTCACGCGAGGCGCCGGGGGCGTCGGCGACATCATCCGCGGCGCCGGACCCGGCGCCGTCCGCCAGCACGATGGGGCACAGCCACACCGGCTGGATCTCGCACGAGCGCAGGAACCAGCGGAGGAACTCCGGCAGGCGCTCGGCGACGACCTCGACGTCCTGGACGACGCGCTCGCGGGCGGGGCGGCCGTTGGCGGCCTCGATGCGGTCGGCGATGTCGAAACGGCGGTCGTAGCCGATGAGCCTCCAGTAGAACTCGCTCCGCAGCAGCGTGCCGGGCCAGAAGCGGCGGATGCGCGGGTCCTGGGCGCCAAACGCGCGGGAGCACCAGAACCAGTCGGTGTCCCAGCGCCAGATGTAGTCGCGGATGGACATCGAGTCCCGCAGCACGCCGGACGGGTGCTGGATGGAGCGGTAGTAGATGCGCTTGCCGGGCGCGGTGCCGGCGTACGACGACGGGGGGCCGGCGGGCTCGTCGGCCCACGTGCCCAGCACCAGGTAGGACTCGTCCTCGGAGAAGACGACGCCGTCCAGGTAGTGCACCGGAGCGCCGTCGTACGCCTTGTCGTCGACGATGCGGGTCAACTCCGCGGTCAGCGCATCGAGGTCGTGGAAGCGCACGTGCCGCAGATCGACGTAGGGGGCGACGCGCTCCAGGCGGATGCGCAGTCGCACGGCATAGCCCAGCGACCCGTAGCTGTTGGGGAACGCGCGGAAGAGCTCCGGCTCGGTCTCCCGGGAGCACGTGACGACGTCGCCCGTGCCCGTCAGGATGTCCATCTCCACGACGGACTCGTGCGGCAGGCCGGCGCGGAACGCGGAGGACTCCACGCCCATGCCCGTCACGGCGCCGCCGAGGGTGATGGTCTTCAGCTCCGGTACGACGTAGGGCAGCAGGCCGTAGGGCAGCGTCGTGTCGACGAGGTCCTCGTACGTGCACATGCCCTGCACGTCGGCGGTGAGCTCCACGGGGTCGACGGCGATGACGCGGTTCAGCCCCGAGACGTCGAGGCCCTGGTTCGTGGCCTTCGAGCGGCCGCGGAACAGGTTGGAGGTCTTCTTCGCCAGGCGCACGCGCTGGCCGGCGGGGATGGCGCGGAAGCTCTCCGTGAGCTTCGCGACGCCCTGTTCATGCGCGAACCAGCCCACCGGGGTCAGCGGGCGCGGGGTCCACTGGTGGTGGGCGGGATTCTGGCGGCAGGGCCGGGCGTCACCGGTGCGGTCGTCGTTCGGGAACGGGGAAGCCTGGGCCATGGTGGGCAGGATAGCCCCGCCGCCTGACATCCCTCATGGCGGGCCATCCGGACGGTCGGAACAGCGGCGCGTGACGACGCCACTTCGTGGCTGCTCCACCATCGACCGAAACGCGCTGGTCCTGGGCTTTTTGGGGGAGCGGGCGGGATCGGGGCGGATCGAGCCTGACGTCACTCATGCTGACCTACGGTGTCGCCGTGCAAAAGCACCGTGAGTATGTCCTGTATGAGGTCGACGAGGACTTCTTCGACGCCGACGAGACGTAACCGGCCGACGATGGCCCGGCGGGGA
>JAEWGK010000119.1 GCA_023388385.1 Actinomycetes bacterium
GCGCGGCTGCGCGACGGCGGCTGGGCCTGCACGCGCCTGGCCGTCACGGCCCGCTTCGGCGACGGGGAGGAGGTCGCGCGGACGTGGCGCTGCGCGGGTCCCCTCACGGAGCGCGCCACCGCCGACCGGGTGCGGTGGCAGCTGGACGGGTGGCTGGGGTCGCGTGCCGCGTCCGGATCAGCGCGTGCCGCGGGTCCCGCGGGAAAGCGTGACGACGCCCTGGGCGCCGGCGAACCCCGTGGCATCGTCGCCCTGGAGCTCGAGCCGCTGGACGTCCACGTCGCCGGGACGATCCGGGAGGCGCTGTGGGGCGGCGCCGACGAGGCCTCCGAGCGGGCCGGCCGCGCCGCCGCGAGGGTGCAGGGGTTGCTGGGCCCGGATGCCGTCGTCACGCCCGTGGACGTGGGCGGGCGCGGCCCGGCCGAGCGGATCGCTCTGGTCCCGGCGGGCGAGCGCGCGCCCGCGAAGAGGGGGCCGTGGCCGGGGAGCGTGCCGCCGCCGTCGCCGGCGATGGCCCCGGCGAGGGAGGCGCGGCATCCGTCGTCACGGGCGGCTCTCCTCGACGGCGCCGGGGAGCCGGTCACGGTGTCGGGGCGCGGCACCGTCAGCGGCGAACCCGCATGGCTGGAGCGCGGCGGGCGGCGGACCGCGGTGACGGCGTGGGCCGGTCCGTGGCCCGTCGACGAGCGGTGGTGGGCCGCCGGCGGCGGGCGCCGGGCGGCGCGGATGCAGGTCGCCGTCGCGGGGTCCCGGGGCCCGGAGGCGCACCTGCTCATCGGCCACGCGGGCCGGTGGCGGGTGGAGGGGACCTACCGGTGAAGCCCGGCGGTGTCCGGCGGTGTCCGGCGGGGTTCGGTGAGGCGTGCTATTCCGTCGCGTCCGACGTCTGGACGTCGACGATGATGCGCTGCGGATCATCGAGCTGGAAGACGCGGAACGGGCGGCGCTCGCCCTTGATCGAGATGACGTACTGCGCCTCGCCCTCGAACATGCCGACGCCCTTGACCTGCACGACGGCGCCGGTCTTCTCCGGGGACAGCGTGCCGACGGTGAGATCCTCGACGCCCAGCTCGAACGGGTAGCCGACGCCGGCGACGTACAGCACCAGGGCCTGGTCGCCCGGGTGGGTGATCGGCATGCCGCGGCCCTGCTCGGCGGGGTTGGCCTCGTAGCCGGCGCGGTAGCCGGCCGTCGCGTCGCCGGAGAGCTCGATGACGATGCGGTCGTAGCCCTCGTGGGCGCCGGCGCGGACGTCGCGGATGGCCAGGTTGCCGCCGTCCTCCTCCTCCGACTGCAGGGAGAGGGAGAAGGCGGCGTCGGGCGCCTCGTCGTCGTCCAGTGCGACGTGGCCGCCCTGGTTGCCGGACTTCGCATCGGCGGATTCGGAGGTGGTCTCGGACTCCGTCTCGGCGGCCGACTCCTCCTCGGTCGCGGTCTCCGATTCGGCCGAGGCGGAGGCCGTGGCGGCGTTGGCCTCGCGGAGGGAGACGGCGGAGCGGTTGTCCTGGCCGTCGCCCGACGCCCCCTCGCCGGAGGCGGTGCCGCATGCGGCGGCGAGGGCCAGGAGGCCCGCGGCCGCCGTGGCGGCGGCGATGCGCAGTGGTCGGCGGGTGCGGGGCAGGGTGTTCATGGCCCCGATTATCCCGGAGAACAGCGCCGCCACGCAACGAACGGGGCTGCTGGGGCCGGTGGGGCGGAGGACGTCGTCACGCACGCGCCCTGCCGCACCGTGAACCCCGTGACCGGTTGGCGAGGGGCGGCGCCGCGGTGTTGTTAGGCTATGCGCCATGATCGATGCGACCGGCGCCTGCTCCGACTCCTGCGCGCCGCTGCGTGCGCCGCGGAAGCGCCCGCCGCGGTGCTCCGATCTGTCGGAGGCGATGGGGGAGCCGCTGCCGGGCACTGCGAAACCGGCGCGACTGTTCATCGCGCTGGAGCATTCGTCGGGCTGGAGCCACGACATCCTCGACGGCGGCGTCTTCGGCGGCGAGGACACCGCGCGCATCGAGGCCTGGCTCGCCGAGCGCGGCGCCGCCCTGCAGCTCATCCGCCGCCCCGGACGCCTGGGGCAGATCGCGTGCGGGGGGCTCGCGGTCCTTGTGTCCCACTGCCCGCCCGACGTCGACGGGCCGGGCGGCGCGTGGCTGGAGGAACTCGTCGTCCCCGACCTTGACGCGCTGCTGGGCCTGGACATTCGCCTCGGGAGGCCGACGCCCGGCGCCCGTCGCGTCCATCATCCGGTGCTGCTCGTCTGCACGCACGGAAAGCGCGACGTGTGCTGCGCCGTCAAGGGCCGGCCGATGGCGAAGTACGTCCACGACGTCTACCCGGGGCTCGTGTGGGAGACCAGCCACTCCAAGGGCCACCGATTCGCGCCGACGATGATCCTGCTGCCGGGCAACTACAGCTACGGCCGCATCCCGCGCGAGGAGACTGTCCGCGTCCTCGAGGCCGCCGCCGAGGGGCGCCTCGACCCCGCCGGCTGCCGCGGCCGCGGCACGTGGTCGCCGCAGGGGCAGGTCGCGGAGCTCGCCGTGCGCGCCGAGGTGGGCGCGTGGGGGCTTGACGACGTCGTCCGCGCCGTCCACGACCCCGGCGCCCCCGATCGCTGCGAGGTCGTCCTCGCTGACGGCCGCCGATTCCGCGTGGGCCTCGAGCGCACGGTGACCGAGGGGATCATCGCGAGCTGCGGCGACGAGCCTGGGCCGAAGAAGGGCTGGCGCGCCGTCGCCGTGGAGGAACTGGGGTAGGGCACGGGGCGTGCACGCCGACCCGGGCTTGGGGCGTCGTCGCGCGACGGGTGCTGACGCGCGACGGGTGCTGACGCGGCGACTGTGGCACGTTTCCGCAGGATGCGTCACCGGGAGTTCATCTGAACGTCGGGTGATGTTCACTTGCAGCATCGAACGTGCGTGCTAAGATGGGGTCATCGGAATCGGGGGAGGTGAATCCGGTGGGGGATGGCGACGGACGTGCGCGGGGAGACCGCGTCGAGGCGCTGCACGCGGCGATCGTGGCGTTCGCCAAGGCGGTCGACGGCCTGGTGGAGCTCGAGCATGCGTGGGAGGACGTGCCGCGCGGTGACCGCGACGGCGTGTACCGGGAGCTCGAGCGCGCCCGGTCGCGTCTGTCCATCGCCGACGCCGGGTACCTCGCGTCGCGCGGCATCAACGGCATCGTGCGCGAGACCGATCGCACGGTCGGGGACCTCGCCCACGGAGCGCACCTGTCGCGTGCGGAGGCCCGCCGCCGCATCCGCTCCGCGCGCCGCATCCAGGACGAGGACGCGGTGCCGGGGCACTTCGGGCGCGCCCGCGACCGGCTGATGCCCGAGGTCCGCGAGCGCATCGCGGCGGGCGTGGCGGGCGCGGACGCGGTGGAGATCATCGACCGGGAGCTGGACAAGCTGCCCGCTTCCGCCGATGGGCTCGTGCGGAAGGCCGACCCCCACATCGCAGCGCTCCTCGGGCAGGTGGAGGTCGACGACCTGCGGGCCCTCGGCTCCATGCTGCGCGCGATGCTGCAGCTCGACGACCCGTACACAGACGAGGACCGCGCCCGCCGCCGAGGCCTCCACATGTCCGGCCCGGACCCCGACAACATGCGCCGCCTGAGCGGGTGGGTGACGCCCGAGTTCGCGGCCATGATCCAGCGGCTCTGGGCCGACCATGCGAGGCCGGGATCGCTGCTGCCGGAGGGCACGCCGCCCGCAGCCGATTTCCGCAGCGCGTCCCAGCGCCGCCATGACGCGCTCCTGGCCGCCGTCGGCGCGGGGTACCGCCCCGCGTGGGCGGACGGGGAGCCCGGTTCGCCCGATGCGCGTGACGACGGATCCTCGCCCGTCAACCCCGGCGGCGATGCCGCGGCCGTCGGCCCGGACCTCGCGCCCCGGCCGCCCGTCGAGCCGCTTCGGCCTGGCCGCGGGGCGGGCAGCATCGTCGCCGTCGTCGGTGTCGCGGAGCTCGCGGCGCGCGCCGGGGTGGCCGTCACCGACGTGGGGACGACAATCAGCGTGCCCGAGGCGCTGAGGATGGCGTCGCCGGCCAACGTGTTCCTGTCGGTCCTCGACGCCCGCGGCTGCACGATGTGGTTCGGCCGGGCACGCCGCACGGCGTCGCTGGCGCAGTACCTGGCTCTGTGCGCCGAGGAGGGCTGCTCCACCGCGCCGGGCACCGGTTCTCCGCCGGCGTCGTGCGACGTCCATCACGTGCACGCGTGGTCGAATGGTGGGGGAACCGACATCCGGAACCTCACGCTCGTCGACCGGCGCCTCCACGGCATGATCGACGACGATGCCGCCGACCCCCGGCGCTGGTGGACCCGCCCCGGCCCCGACGCCGGGGCGAAGGCGCCGGGCGCACCGCCTGGTGCGTCTCCCTGCGATCCGCCGCCGCCCAGCAGCTCGCCGCCGCCCACGCCGGCGATGCCCTCCGGCGTGTCCGCAGGCCCGGGGTCTCCGGGGAAGGTTCACTGGATACCGCCCTCGGACGTCGATCCGCGGCGGAGACCCCGCGTGAACGCGCACCCGCTCGCCTGGATGGCGCGGGGTGCACAGGAGCGCAGGGAGCACCGGATGTGGGCCCGGCGCCAGGCCATCATCGAGGAGCTCCGCGCCGCGCGGGAGAAGGATGAATCCCGAGGGGCGGACCGGTGATCGCGGCCGGGCCGACGCCGTCAGCGGCGCATGACCTTCTTCGCCAGCCAGTTGCCCAGCAGCTGGGCCATCTGGACGATGATGATGATCACCACGGTCGCGACCAGCGTGACGTTCCAGTCGAACGCCTGGTAGCCGTACGTGATGGCGAAGTTGCCCAAGCCTCCGCCGCCGATGTAGCCGGCCATCGCCGACATGTCGACGACCGCGATGAACGCGAACGTGTAGCCCAGGATCAGCGGTCCCAGGGCCTCGGGGATGATGACCGTGCGGATGACCCGCCACGGCCCGGCGCCCATCGCGCGGGCGGCCTCGATGACGCCGGGATCGATGGACATGAGGTTCTGCTCCACCAGGCGAGCGATGGCGAATGTCGCCGCGATGGACATGACGAACAGCGCCGCCTCGGTGCCGATGGTCGTGCCGACGACCTTCACCGTCAGCGGGCCGATGGCCGTCACGAGGATGATGAACGGAATCGGCCGCACCAGGTTGATGATGAAGTTCAGCAGCGCGTGGACCGGGCGGTTCGACAGGACGCCGCCGGTGCGGGTGGTGTACAGCAGCACGCCGATGGTGCCGCCGACGAGCCCGCCGATGATCATCGCCAGGATGACCATGTACAGGGTCTGCAGGAACGCCTCGCCCAGCATGGGGGAGAGGCTGTCCCAGTTCGTGTTCTTGTCCGACACGGACGGCAGGGAGTTCAGGAAATCGGCCATGTCAGCGCACCTCCTCCACCTCGGTCAGGCGGGCGACGCCGGCGACGGCGGCGTCCACGTCGTCCTTCGCGCCGGTCAGGCGCAGGGTCAGGCGTCCGAAGCTCGTCGCCTGCAGCGACGTCACGGCACCGTGGGCCACGGTCGCGGTCACGCCGCGGTCGCGGGCGACGGCCAGCAGCTCGCCAAGGTCGACGCCGTCGCCGACGACGGTGGTGATGAGGCGGCCGTGGGCGTCGTCACGCGATCCGGATGCGGCGGCGACGCCCTCGAGCAGCGACTCGCGTTCGCGGCCCGTGGGCAGGTCGCGCATCGCCATGTCGGCGAAGCGGCGGCCGGTCTCGGTCGCCGGGTGCGCGAAGATGTCGCGGACGGGGCCGGACTCCATGACGCGGCCGCCCTCCATGACGGCGACCTGGTCGGCGATGGCCCGGATGACGGACATGTCGTGGGTGATGAGCACGATGGTCGTCCCCAGCTCCCGGTTGATGCGGCGCAGCAGGCCCAGCACGTCGCGGGTGGTCTCGGGGTCGAGGGCGGAGGTCGCCTCATCGGCGAGCAGCAGCGACGGGCTCGTCGCCAGCGCGCGGGCGATGCCGACCCGCTGCTTCTGGCCGCCGGAGAGCTGCTCCGGGTAGCTGCGGCCCTTGTCGGACAGGCCGACGAAGTCGAGCAGCTCCTCGACGCGGCGCTTCCGCTCGGCCTTGTCCATGCCCGCCAGCTCCAGCGGGTAGGCGATGTTGCCGGCCGCGGTGCGGGAGCCGAACAGGTTGAAGTGCTGGAAGATCATGCCGATGTCGGAGCGCAGCGGGCGCAGCTTCCGCTCGGGCAGGCCGGAGATGGTGCGGCCGCCGACGACGACATCGCCGGAGGTCGGGGTCTCCAGGCCGTTGATCATGCGGATGAGCGTCGACTTGCCTGCGCCGGAGTAGCCGATGACGCCGAGGATCTCGCCCGGGGCGACGGACAGCGTCACGTCGTCGAGCGCGCGGACGCCGTCCTTGCCGAAGACCTTGGTGACGCCGCGGAACTCGAGGGCCGGCTGCGCGCCGCCGCTTGCGGGGTTGCCGCTGCCCACGGCGCTACTGCTGCTCATGCTGCTGCTTCTCGACGCGCGCGAGGATGTCCTGGAGCTCCCGCGCCGGGCGGTTGACCGGGACGGAGGTGCCGCGGGAGTCCTTGGCGACGGCCTCGAGGACCTCGGGGGAGTGCCACAGCTCGGCGAGCTTCAGCAGCTCCGGGTCGTCGGCGCGGTCGGCGGTGGTGACGAACACGTTGATGTACGGCTCGGCCTCCGTGGAATTCGGGTCGTCCTGGTAGACGGCGGAGTTCGGGTCGATGCCGGCGCGATCGAGGAAGGAGTTGTTGATGATGGCGGGGCGGCCCTCGCCGTACGCGGCCGGGGTCTGGGCGGCGTCGACCGGGATGACGGAGACCTTGGAGGCTCCCTGGTCGATGTCGGCCGGGGTCGGGGTGAGCAGGTCCTGCTGCTTGAGGGTCAGCAGGCCGGCCTGGGCCAGCACGTTGATGGCGCGGCCCTGGTTGGACGGGTCGTTCGGGATGGCGATCTCCTGGCCGTCGATGCCGTCCAGGGTGTCGTGGTCCTTCCAGAACAGGGCCAGCGGCACGATCTCGGTGGAGCCGATCGGCGTCAGGTCGGAGTTCGAGCCGACGTTGTACTCGGCGAGGAACTTGATGTGCTGGAACAGGTTGACGTCCAGCTGGCCCTCGTCCAGCGCGCGGTTCGGGGTCTGGTAGTCGGAGAAGCTCTGGACCTCGAGGTCGATGCCGGCTTCCTCAGCCTTCTGCTCGAAGACGGTCCAGGCCTGCTTGGTGGCGTCGGTGGTGCCGATGGTGATTGCGTCGCCCGAGTCGTCATTCGAGCATGCGGCCAGGCCGGTGCCGGCGAGTACGGCGGTGAGCCCGGCGGCGGCGATGCGGCGCAGGTTCATGGTGGGTCCTCCTGGTGGGGTGGTGGTCGTCGCGGAGTGGTCGACCGCGGTGGTCGGGACGACCCGGATAGACTGAGCTGTCTTTAATTCGTGATAACAGTACCACCCGGCATGTCGATCTGTTTATCGGCGCCATCGTTCGAACGGGCGTTTGATCTATCGGTGTTCCGCGGCTACCGTCCGGGGCATGGGACGGGACGGACGTGATGCGCGGGGCGGGGCCGGCGGGGAGCGGCCGGGGCCGCTCAGCTGGTCGCGCATCGAGCGCATCCTGTCGGGCCGGTCCGTCGGCACGCTCCTGCCGGGTTACGGCGTCAACGGGTCGCGGTGGGAGCGGCGGGCCGATGGAGCCGGGGAATGCGTGACGACGCGCGGCGCAGGCGGGACGGCGCGCCCGGCGTGCGCCGCCGAACTCCATTGCCGGTCGTCGTACTCGTTCCTCCACGGCGCCTCGGATCCGGTCGAGCTGGTGCGCGAGGCCGCGCGGCTGGGGCTGGCGACCCTCGGCATCGCCGACCGCGACGGGCTCTACGGCGTCGCGCGGTTCGCGGAGGCGGCGGCGGAGGCGGGCGTCGCCACGGTCATCGGCGCGGAGCTGTCGCTGCCGCAGGCCCCGCTGACGGTCCTGGCGCGCGGCTCGGAGGGCTACCGGCGCCTGTCGCACCTGCTCACGCGGGCGCACATGGCGGACCGGGACAAGGACGTCGTCACCTATCCGGACCTCGCGGGCCTGGCGGAGGCGGCGGATGGCACGTGGCAGGTCCTCGCCGACGCGGCGTGGCTGCCGCACCTCGACGATCTGGTGGCGGCATTCGGGGCGGACGATGTCGCCGTCGAGCACCGCATCCGCCTGGAGCCCGGCGACGCGGACGACGATCGCCTGCTCGCCGCCGCCGCGGCCCGCCTGGGCCTGCGCCGGTGCGGCTGCTCCGCGGCGACGGCGGCGACGCCGGCGCAGGCACGCGTCGCGGGGGCGAAGCACGCCCTGGC
>JAEWGK010000162.1 GCA_023388385.1 Actinomycetes bacterium
GGCCACGGCCACCGCGGCGAGGGCCGCCAGCGCCGGGACCGCGCCGGGCAGGGCCCCGCCGGCCGTCGCGGGTTCGTCCGTGATGGCGCCGGCGGCGACGCGGCCGACCAGGACACCGGCGGCGATGATCGCCGCGGCGTCGAGGGCCGACAGGGCGGCGGCCAGCAGGATCCACCGGCGCGCCGAGGCCGACAGCCGCGGCAGCGCCGGATCGACCGGGCCGCGCGCCGTCATGCCCCGGCCGGTGCCGACGGCACGGGCTCCGCGGTGATGCGGCGGCGGAACACCCAGTACGTCCACCCCTGGTACAGCATGACCACGGGGGTCACCGCGATGGCGGCCCACGTCATGATGGTCAGCGTGTACTCGCCGGACGACGCATTGCGGATGTCCAGCGACAGGCCGTCGGCCAGGGACGTCGGCATGAGGTACGGGTACAGCGACCCGAACGCCAGCGCCGTGACGGCCAGGACGGCGACGGCGGTGGCGGTGAACGCCAGACCGTCGCGGCCCGCGGCCACCAGCGCGGCGCCGCCGGCGACGCCCAGGACCGCCAGGGAGGCGGCAGCCCACGTCCACGGCTTGCCGTGCGACAGCTGGGTCCAGATGACGAAGGACCCGGCCAGGACGACCGCGGCGGCGGTCACCCACGGCAGCAGGCCCGCGGCCTCCGCGCGCACGACGCCGGCGGTCTTCAGCCGCAGGAACGTCAGGCCGTGCAGCAGGAACAGGGCGGTGAGCCCCGCGCCGCCGAGCAGCGCATAGGGGCTCAGCAGGCCAGCGAGCTCACGCAGGCCGGTGGCCATGGTGGCGTCGGCGCGGACCGGCACGCCGCGGACCAGGTTGGCCACGGCGACGCCCCACAGGATCGGCGGCAGCCAGGAGCCGGCGACGATGCCGCGGTCGCACCACGCCCGCCACCGGGCCGTGTCCACCTTGCCGCGCCATTCCAGGGCGACGGCGCGGACGATGAGCCCCAGCAGGATGAGGAACAGCGGCAGGTAGAAGCCGGAGAACATCGTCGCGTACCAGACGGGGAACGCGGCGAACAGGGCTCCGCCGGCGGTGATGAGCCACACCTCGTTGCCGTCCCACACGGGGCCGATGGTCTTCAGGATTGCGGCGCGGCGGCGTTCGTCGCGGCCGAGGAACGGCAGCAGCATGCCGACGCCGAAGTCGAAGCCCTCTAGCAGGAAGTACCCCGCGAAGAGCACGGCGACCAGGATGAACCAGATGACGGGGAGATCGAGCGCGTTGAGCATGTCAGTCCTCGTGTTCCTCGGCGTCGTCCTCCAGGCGGACACCGGCGGGGCAGTGGGCGGCGAAGCGCACGGGCTCCGCGGTGGAGGCCCTCTCGGGGGCGGCCTCCTGCTCCACCTCCGGCGGGGCGGCGTCGGCGGTCGGGCCGTGGACGACGACGCGGCGGATGAGCCAGAACCACACGACCGCCAGGGCGCCGTAGACCAGCGTGAAGCCGACGAGGGTCACGATGACGGTCCACGGGGCGTGGTCCGAGACGCCCATGTCGACGGTCATGCGGATGAGCTCCGTGCGGGGATCCCCGACGGACTCCGGGTTCGGGTGGACGACCCAGGGCTGGCGGCCCATTTCCGTGAAGATCCAGCCGGCGGAGTTCGCCAGGAACGGGAACGGGATGGCAATGAGCGACAGGCGCGCGAACCACGTGCCCGCCGTCCCGGTGGGTGTGCGACCCTTTCGGGTGAACAGCCAGGCCAGCAGCGCGATGCCGAGCGAGCCGACCATGAGGCCGATCATCGCGCGGAAGCTCCAGTAGGTGACGAAGAGGTTGGGGGAGTAGTTGCCCGCCCCGTACAGCAGCTCCGCCTCGCGCTGCAGGTCGATGACGCCCTTCAGCGTGACGTCCGTGAAGCGGCCCTCGGCCAGGAACGGCAGGACCCACGGGACCTCGATGAGGTGGATGACGGAGTCGCAGTTGTTGTGCGAGCCGATGGTGAGGACGGAGAACATCGGATCCGTCGTCGTGTGGCACAGCGACTCGGCCGACGCCATCTTCATCGGTTGCTGGACGAACATCAGCTTCGCCTGGACGTCCCCGGTCAGGGCGACGACGAACGACGACAGCACGGTCGTCCACAGCCCCACCTTCAGGGCGGGGCGGTGCATCGAATGGCGGCCGCCGTCGTCATGCACGTCCCCCGCGGCGGCCGCGCGGTGCGCGCGCACCAGCCACCACCCGGAGATGCCCAGCACGAACGTGCCGGCGACCAGGAAGGAGCCGGCGGCTGCATGCGGGAACGCGGCGAGCGCGGTGGGGTTGGCCAGCAGCGCACCGATGTCGGCGAGCTCCGCGCGGGCTTTCTCCGGGTTCCACACGGCGCCGACCGGGTGCTGCATGAAGGAGTTGGCGACGATGATGAAGTACGCGCTGATGTTCACCGCCACCGCCACGATCCAGATGCACAGGGTGTGCAGCCAGCGGGGCAGGCGGCCCCAGCCGAAGATCCACAGGCCGAGGAAGGTGGACTCCAGGAAGAAGGCGACGAGGCCCTCGAGCGCCAGCGGCGCGCCGAAGACGTCGCCGACCATCTTGGAGTACTCGGACCAGTTCATGCCGAACTGGAATTCCTGCACGATGCCGGTGACCACGCCCATGGCGAAGTTGACCAGCAGGATCGTGCCGAAGAAGCGGGTGGCGCGGTACCAGTGCGCCTTGCCCGTCATGGCCCAGAAGGTCTGCATGAGAGCCACCAGCGGGGCCAGGCCGATGGTCAGTGGGACGAAGATGAAGTGGTAGACGGTCGTGATGCCGAACTGCCAGCGGGAGATGTCGACGACGTCCATGTCGTGAGCGTCCTCCGGGGAAGCGGGGCGGGGAGGGGCCGGTCACCTGCGCCTGGCTGTCGTGCGCAGTGGCCCGGCCCGCGCTCGTCCCGGCGCCTGGTGGGGCCGGGACCGGGGCGGGCCATGGCGCGGGCGCGGCGATTGGTGACGGCCGCGCCCGATTGATCCTCATAGGGATCTGTCGGATTTGGCCGAAAATAGTTCCCCGATCTCCCCCGGGGCATGGAGACGGGGCTATTGGCTGGAGGTGTTCCTCGGGCGGGGACGGGCGTGGCGTTGGGTGGCGCCCCGGGGGGGGATGTAGCGGGGTGATGGCGGGGGCCGCCGGGGCTGCCGCTATGCTTGGTCCGTTCGCGCGTACGCGTGTACGGGCCTCTAGCTCAGTTGGTAGAGCTACGGACTTTTAATCCGCAGGTCGTGGGTTCGAGCCCCACGGGGCCCACAACGATCCACAAAGGATGACCTGTTATCGCAGGTAGAGGGGCGTTATTCGTCTTGCGTCACCCTATACCCGGTTAGGGAATGATGGGTCTTTTTGGGTCTGGTTCGTGTTCAAAGTAGTGGATAAGTAGCAGGATCCAGACCGCGCCGACGGGCCCTGTTCGCGCCCCTGTGTTCACCATGCCGGCGGTGCCGCCCTCGCCCCCTGTGATGGCGAAGTGAGGGGTGCGGATAGTGCCCGCACCCCTGTAAGGGGGCATTGGCGCCCATCCCTGGTGGGGCACCCTCGGGGCCGAGGCACATCGCCCGAGTTCCGGGAATCCCGGCGCTCCCCGTCAGTGGCCGGCCGGGCACCTCATGGCGAAGGCGGGGGTACGCGGATTGTGCGCACTTTCCAGGTCAACAGGCCCCGGCGAAGGTTTCCCGCCACGCGCCGGACATGGCGCGCACAGCGGCGTCCCGCTCGGCGTCACAGTCGATCCAGGCGGCCATGACGCGGGTGGACAGGTCGGCGCGCAGCCGCTTGACCTGCCGCGCCGAGCACGCGAGCCAGTCGGCGATGTCATGAGCGGAGTGTCCACGGTGTGTCAGGTCCGCGACGACCCACCGGGCGTCCTCGGCGGAGAGGTCCGCGTACCGGTAGCGGCCGTCGCTCCCGGATGCCGTGTCTTTTGCGACTACTGGCTTACAGGTGTAAAAAGATTACATGCGTAAAAAACCGTCAGCGTCCGGCGCCGTCGGCCGGGTCGTCGCCCGTGCCCGCTCCCGGGTGCGCACCGGCAGCCGCTCCCGTGGCCGCCTCCGGGAGGCGACCACCGCGCTGCTCGATGAGCGCGACGCGGCCGACATCACCGTCACGGACATCGTCGCGGCCGCCGGCGTGAGCCGCCCGACGTTTTACGCGGCGTACCCGGATCTCGGGCAGGCGTTCGCGGACGCGGCCCTCGCCCGTTTGGCCGAGGTCTTCGCGGGCGTTGATCCCGACGGCGACCTGTTGGATGGTGACCTGCTGGATCCTGTGTCCGCCGGCGACATCGACCCCCAGGTGCAGGTGGCGCTCGGGCGCCTGGAGCCACACATCGGGTTCTTCGTCCGCGTGCTGCGCGGTCCATCGGGCATGACCGTCATCCGCGGATCCGTCGAGTACGTCGCGGAGCGCATCCTGCAGGGCCCGGTCCTGGGTCCGGCGCTTGTGCGCGGCCCGATGGAACCGGTGGCCGCCGCCCGGGCCCTCGCCGCCGCAGTCGTGTGGACGGCGGTCGACTGGGCCGTCGACGAGGAACGCCGGCTTCTTGATGAACTCGTATCCGACATCGCCCTTCTGCTCCGCCGCAGCATCGCGGGCGGCCTGGGTGGTGCCTGATGACCGAACCGGAGGTGGAGATGGAGAAGGAGATGGATCGGAACGTTCGCGACGAATCCGGGACCGCCGGGTCCACGGGCCGGGCGCCGGACCCCCGCCGCACCGTGCGGTTCTGGCTGCTGCCGCTGCTGGCCGTCGTCCTGCTGGCGACGCTGCTGGCCGGCGCGTACCTCGGCGGCAACGTCAATCCGAAGAAGAACCTGCACGGGTTCCCCATCGCCGTCGTGGACGCGGACTGGGGCGCGACGACCGTGGACGGCACCCGGCTGGAGGCCGGGGAGGAGATCGCGGACGGGCTCGTCGACAAGCTCGACGATGGCCGCTTCGACGTTCGCCGCCTCACCCCGACGCAGGCCCGCGAGCAGATGAACCGGGGCGAACTCTACGGCGCCATCGTCATCCCGCACGACTTCAGCCAGAACCTCAACGCCTGGGGCATCGGCACCGCCGTGCCGAACGAGCCGGTCCAGCCCGAGATTCGCATCGTCCAGAACCCGCGGGCGGGCCTCGGCGCGGCGAACATCATGGCCGTCGTCGGCCGTCAGGTCGCCGACGGGCTGGAGACGTCCATCGGCGACAAGCTCACCGAGACCGTCCGCGAGTCCCGCGGCGAGGACGAGCTCGCGGAAACCCCCGGCACGGCGACGGCGGCCATCGCGGCGCCCGTGCGCATCCACTCGGAGGATTTCCGGCCACTGCCCGACGGCACCGGCAACGGCCTGTCCGCCTTCTACTTCACGCTGCTCATCGTGCTGGCGGGCCTCACCGGCTCCGTCATGGTGAACACGCTGGTCGATTCGCGCCTGGGCTTCATGCCGTCGGAAATGGGTCCGCTGGTGCTGCGCCGGCCGGAAGTAGGCGTCAGCCGCCTCGGCGTCTTCGGCGTGAAGGTGCTGCTGGCGTTCGCCGCCTCGATCATCGTGTCCGGAATCTACGTCGGCATCGGCGGGGCCGTCGGCATGCCCATCGGCCGCCCATGGTTGCTGGGCATGTTCACGGCGACGGCGATCTTCTCCGTGGCGACGGTGTGCCAGGCCATCAACGCCCTGCTGGGCAACCTGGGCCTGCTGGTCAACCTTCTGCTGTTCATCATCGTGGGCCTGCCGTCGGCTGGCGGCACCCTGCCGCTGGAGGCCGTGCCCGATTTCTTCCGCGCGTACAGCCACGTCGCCCCGATGCACCAGATCTTCCTCGGCTGCCGCGCCATCCTGTACTTCGACGGCCAGTGGGACGCGGGCCTGGGGCAGTCGCTGCGCTTCGCGGGGCTCGCCATCATCGCGGCGCTGGTGTGCGGCGCGCTGGGCACCGCGCTGTACGACCGCCGCGGATATGTCCGGCAGGCGACTGCAGCATAAGTGGCCGCATGCGCCCGGAAGCGCAGCGTGACCGGCTGTTTTGCCGGATCTTCGTGCCGTCGCGTAATCTGTTGGCCGTTCCGCGCACGGAAGCGCGCGCGGCATTGCGAGGACGAGCTCCCTTCGTCTAGCGGCCTAGGACACCGGCCTTTCACGCCGGCAGCGCGGGTTCGAATCCCGTAGGGAGTACCACCTCCTCCCCGGTCGTCACCTTCTGGGGAGGGTCCGAGCAGGCACCTGGCCCTGTGGCGCAGTTGGTTAGCGCGCCGCCCTGTCACGGCGGAGGTCGCGGGTTCAAGTCCCGTCAGGGTCGCCATTCTGAACGGCGGTCACCGGTTATCCGGTGGCCGCCGTTCGGCGTCGTTGGCGACGGCGTCGCCGCGAAGGGGGAATTGTGGCGTGAACAGCGGATTTGCCCCCGTTGAAACGGCCTGTGTAAAGTAACGGCTCGTGCAAGGGGCACGGTCCCGCGCACGGCACAAGGCCCTGTGGCGCAGTTGGTTAGCGCGCCGCCCTGTCACGGCGGAGGTCGCGGGTTCAAGTCCCGTCAGGGTCGCAGAGCGCCCGGTTCCCCTGCGGAATCGGGTGCACTGGCCAGATAGCTCAGTCGGTAGAGCGTCCGCCTGAAAAGTGGAAGGTCAGCGGTTCGATCCCGCTTCTGGCCACAGTAAAGGAAACGGCGGCCCCGGAATTCTCCGGGGCCGCCGTCTCCGCGTTTCCGGGGGAGGGGCGCCGGCCGGGCGCCCGTGGCGTCGTCAGGCGCGGGGGAGCAGCCGATCGCGGACCAGGGCCACGATCTCCGCGATGGCGTCGTCCTCCGCGCCGCCTGCCGCCTCGCCGCGGGTGGTCCCGCCGGTCGCCGCGGGCTCGTAGGGCAGGCCCGCGCCGGAGCGCATCGACAACCCGTCGGAGATGAGCACCACCGCGCGGGCGACGACGGGGTCCGGAATCTCGGACTCCAGCGCGGACTCCCAGCCGCGGTGAGCGGCGCGCAGGGCCCCGCGGGAGCGCTCGTCGCCGTTCATGGCCAGCCGGCACACCGCGTCGTAGCAGAGGGTGAAGGAGCTGTCCGTGTCGTCGGAGCTGCGCAGCAGCCGCTCGGTCGGGCCCTGGGGGTGGGCGCGCATATCTGCGACGTCGTCGCCGACCATCGCCTCGAGCCGCTCGGCGAGCCCCTCGGCCAGCTTCGCCTTCGAGGGGAAGTGGTAGAGCAGGCCGCCTTTGGAGACGCCGGCGTCGCGTGCGACGGACTCGAGCGTCGCCGCTTTCGTGCCGCCGTCGACGACGAGGCGGGCGTAGGCGTCGAGGATCTCTTCGCGGGCGGTGGCTGTCATGGCGCCCAGCATAGGCGCGCGGTGCCGCGTTTCCGCCGATTGGACGGCAAACCGTCCAGGCGGTACAGTCGAGGCAACAGTGCGACTGTACCGTCTGGACGGTTTCCGGTCGCGCGCTCCTTCACCCGCACACCCACGAACGATGGAGAGAACCGATGACCCGCCGGAACGACGAGCGGAGGCACGAGCTGCTGACCGAGGACCAGATGACCGAGCGAGGCGGAGTCGCCGTCGCCGCGCCCCGGCCGCCGGCGGCGACCACCCGGGACTGGGCGGCGCTGGCCGTGCTCATGCTCCCGGTCCTGCTGGTGAGCATCGACAACACGGTCCTCGGCTTCGCACTTCCGGCCATTGCCGCCGACCTGCGGCCCTCCGGCACGCAGCAGCTGTGGATCGTCGACAGCTACGCGCTGGTGCTCGCCGCCCTGCTCGTGCCCGCCGGCGCGTTCGCCGACCGATTCGGCCGCCGCCGCATGCTGCTCATCGGTGCGCTGGGCTTCACCGTCGCCTCGGTGTTCGGCGCCCTCGCTCCGACAGCCGGGATGTTCATCGCCGCCCGCGTCCTCATGGGCTTCTTCGGCGCGCTGCTCATGCCGTCGACGCTGTCGCTCATCCGCTCCATCTTCGCCCGCCCCGTGCAACGCAGGCTGGCCGTCGCCATCTGGGCCGTCGCCTTCGGCGTCGGCGGCGCGCTCGGCCCCATCGTCGGTGGCCTGCTGCTGCAGCACTTCCACTGGGGCTCCGTGTTCCTGCTGGCCGTGCCGATGCTCGTCCCGCTGCTCATCGGCGGCCCGCTGCTCGTGCCCGAGTCCCGCGACCCCAACGGTGGCCGGGTGGACATCGTGTCCGTGCCCCTCATCCTCATCGGCATGGGCTGCCTGACGTACGCGGTGAAGGCCGTGGCCTCCGGCCAGGACCTGGCGGTCATCCTCGTCGCCGCCGCGATGGGCGTCGCGGGCATCATCGCCTTCGTCCGTCGCCAGCGCACCGCCGCGAACCCGCTGCTGGACCTCACCCTGTTCCGCAACCCCCGGTTCACCGGGGCCATCACGGTCAACGTCGTGTCCATCTTCGCGTTCGTCGGCTTCATCTTCTTCATCACCCAGGAGCTCATGCTCGGCCACGGCCTGGAGCCGTTCACCGCGGGCCTGACCCTGCTGCCGGGCGCCATCGCCTCCGTCGCCGCCGGCCTGCTGGTCGTGCCGATCGTCGCCCGCGTGCCCATGCGCGTCGTCATCGCCGCGGGCATGCTGTTCGGCATCGCCGGCTACGCCGTCGCCGCGGCGGGCACCGGGGAACTGGCGAGCGTCATCATCGCGTTCACCCTCGTGGCGCTCGGCATCGGCATGGCGGAGACCGTCTCCAACGACCTGGTCGTCTCCTCCGCGCCCGCCGGCCGCGCCGGCGCCGCCTCCGCCGTGTCGGAGACCGGCTACGAGGTCGGAGCGGTCCTCGGCACCGCCGTCCTCGGCGGCGTGCTCACCGCCATCTACCGCATGCGCGTTGTCGTCCCCGCGGGCCTGCCGCAGGGCGACGCGGTCGCCGCGAGGGAGACCTTCGGCGGGGCCGCGGGTGTGGCGAGGAACCTCGGCGGCGACGCCGGTGCGGAGCTTGTGGCCTCCGCCCACGCGGCCTTCTCCTCCGGCATCACGGTGACGGCACTCGCCGGCGCCGCGCTCATGGCCGCGGGGCTGGCCGTGGCATGGCGGCTCATCGGAAACGGCCGGGCGGACGGCTGACCTGCCGTAGAGTCGTGGGCATGACCGTCGAACGCGCCTCCGCCGGCACCATGTCCGGCGACGACACCCTGCCCCTGGTCATCCGGCTGTTCACGTACGCGAGGGACGAGGACGTGGCCGCGGCCGCGGACCGCCTCCGCGCGGCCCTCGCGGAAGGCTTGCCCGACGTGGACGCCGTGCTCTACGAGGATGTCATGCCGTCCTCGGAGACCGTCGACGCCCTGGAACTGGTGTGGCGCGACGCGAATCCGGGGGAGGACCCCGGCGAGCGTCACCGCCACCGCCTCACCGTCGTCGCCCCGGGCCTCGGCTATGCCGAGCTCGCGGACCTGTCGACGGTCCTCGCTGACGTCGTCAGCCCCGGGTGGGCCTCCGGCGACGCCGCCGAGCGGGCCGCCGCCGAGAAGGCCATCCCGTGCCGCGTCGCCGTCGGCCGCGCCGACGAGCAGCCCGGCCAGGGCATCCGCAGCTCCGACGCGCCGCGGGTCGTGCTCGACGAGGCCGGCTCCCGCTACGTCCTGCTCGTCGACGGCGAGGAGGCGGGCTTCGCCGCCTACTCCGTGCTGTCCGACGGCCTGGTCGACTTCGACCACACCGTCGTCCACGAGGCCTTCCAGGGTCGAGGCCTGTCCAAGCCGCTCATCCGCGGCGCCCTCGACGGGGCCCGCGAGCGGGGCCTCTCCATCAACGCTTCCTGCAGCGCTGTCGCTCGGTTCCTGGAGAAGAACCCGGACTACACCGACCTCCTCGCCGATTAGGCATGTCGCGCCACGTCGACGGTGCGGATCCGTGGCTCGATTGAGCAGGTGGCATGGCCGTGAGCGATTGACGTACCCGGAGACTCCCTTTACCGTGCGGGCACTGGGAAAAGCCTATTGAGGGAAAGGAGATGTCCGATGGGGGCTGCGCCGTCGAAGAGAGAAAACGGAGGGGCGGTCGGCAACCGTCGGATCTCCGGCCTCGTCCTGGCCATCGGCATGTTCGGGGTGATTCTGGGCAGCACCATTCCGTCCGGTCTCTACGCCGTGTACGAGGAGCGCATGGGGTTCGCGGAGTCCACGACGACGGTGTTCTTCGCCTGCTATGTCGTCGGCGTCATCGCGGCCCTCGTCGCGGGCGGGCACCTGGCCGATCAGATCGGGCGGCGCCCCGTCATCCTCGCCTCGCTCGTGCTCTCCATCGCGTCATCGGCGGTGCTGGCCACGGCCGGGCCGTTGGTGTTGCTGTGCGTCGGCCGCATACTCTCCGGCGCCTCGGTGGGGCTGTGCACCGGTGCCTTCACCGCCGCCCTGACGGAGACCATCGGCCAGCGCACCGGCGCCATCACGAGCACCGCCATCACGTCGCTGGCCCTCGCTGCGGGCCCGATGTTCTCCACCGCCCTCCTGCCGCTGGTTGAAGAGCCGCTGCGCACGCCGTACATCACGTACGGCATCGTGGGTGTCGTCGTCCTCCTGGTGGCGTTCCGGGTCGTCGGTGAAACGGGGGAGCGGGCGGAGCATCCGGACTGGCGGCCCCGCGTCGGGGTTCCCTCCGGCATGTGGCTGGTGTTCGTCCCCTTCGCTCTGTCCATCGCCTGCGCCTACGGCACGAACGGGCTGTTCCAGTCCGTCGTGCCGCTGGCGATGCCGGGCATCGGCGTGGAGTCGCAGGCGGCGATGGCCGCGGCAACGTCTCTCATGCTCGCCACGTCGGCCGTCGTCCAGATCGCCGCGGCGGGATGGCACGGCCGAGGCGTGCTCATGGGCGGCCTGGGCATCCTCGCACTCGGGCTCGTGGGCACCGCCACCGGACTCGTCATCGGCTCCGCCGTGCTGTTCTGGGCCGCCACGATTGTCGCCGGCGTCGGGCAGGGCCTGTCCTTCCGCGCCTCCCTCTACCTGCTCACGGAGATGGCGCCGTCCGGTCACGTCGCCCAGACGGTCTCGAGCTACTACATCGTCGGATATGCCGCCACCGCGGTGCCGCCGCTGGCGGCCGCCTTCGCCGGGGGTGGCGCGGTGATCGTCGCCGTCGTGTGCGCCGTCGTCGCCGCCGTCGCGCTGGGCACCGCCGGATTTGTCCGGGCAGTCGTCAATGGAGGTCGTTAATGGAATGGCGTATGGGCGACGGTGAGCGCTATCGGGGGTGAAGTGAGTTGATGATGATTTCCCCCGGCGCATCGCATGCCATCCATTACCGTGTCCCCCCGGGGCGTGGGGTGCCGGATTTGTACCCGGATTCGCCGCATTTCGCGGCGATGCCTCCGGTTTTCGCTACTGGGTTTCTTGTCGGGCTCATGGAGTGGTGCTGCATCGATCACCTGGCCCCGGAACTGCCCGAGGGCTGCATGAGCCTTGGACTCGGCGTTGACATCACGCATGACGCACCATGCACGGAAGGTGCGGAACTCGATGTGGAGTGCCGGTGCAGTGCCGCCGGCTCGAAGTCGGTGACGTGGGATGTCGAAGTCCGTTGCGGCGACATTGTTATGGGCCGTGGAACGCATAAGCGGGTGATCGTGGATAAGAGCGGGTTTGTCGCGGCTGTCGATGAAGAGGCTGCGCGACGGGGGTGGCGTCCACTGCGTTCCGGCGGCCCGGCCTGATGAGCGGTACCGCAGCCCGTCAGATGTAGTCGCCGTCGCCGACGACGTAGACGTCGGGGTCGACCAGTGGCTTGCGCTCGGTCTTGCCGCGGGGGCGGACCTTCGCGGGGATGCCGGTGAGGATGGACTCCGGCGGCGCGTCGTGCGTGACGACGGCGTTCGCGCCGATGGCCGAGCCACGGCCGATGACGACCGGGCCGAGGACCTTCGCACCGGCGCCGACGGTGACGTCGTCCTCCAGCGTCGGGTGGCGCTTGACCTTCTCCAGGGAGCGGCCGCCGAGGGTGACGCCATGGTAGAGCATCACGCCGTCGCCGATCTCCGCGGTCTCGCCGATGACGACGCCCATGCCGTGGTCGATGAAGAACCGGCGGCCGATGGTGGCGCCCGGGTGAATCTCGATGCCGGTGAGGAACCGGGCGAACTGCGCCAGGACGCGTGCGACGCCCTTGGCGGCGCCTCCGCGCAGCCACAGCGCGTGGGCGACGCGGTGCGCCCAGATGGCGTGGAGGCCGGAGTACACCAGCGCGTTCTCCAGGTCCCCGCGGGCGGCGGGGTCGTGGGCGCGGGCGTTGTCGAGATCCTCCTTGAGGATCGTCAGCAGGCGAATCATGGGGTCAGCTTAACGGTCGTCTCGTGTGTCGTTCGGGGCGGTCGGCCCCGCGGGGCGCGGGGAGCGGTGCGGTCCGCGGGAAGCGGCGTGGAGGCGGGGCGCCGGTCCGGCCGGTCCCCGCCTCCATGTCCGCGCCGCGGATTAGTCGCGCAGGTCCTCGTAGAGGATGGAGGAGACGTAGCGCTCGCCGAAGTCCGGGACGATGGCGACGATGAGCTTGCCCTCGGACTCCGGGCGCGCGGCGACCTCGAGGGCGGCCTTGACGTTCGCGCCGGCGGAGATGCCGCCGAGGATGCCCTCCTGCTTGGCCAGCTCGCGGGAGGTGGCGATGGCATCCTCGTTGGAGACCGTCAGGGTCTCGTCGAGCAGGTCGACGTCGAGGACGTCCGGGATGAAGTTCGCGCCGAGGCCCTGGATCTTGTGCGGGCCGGCGGTGCCCTCGGTGAGCAGCGGGGAGGCGGCCGGCTCGACGCCGACGAGCTGCACGGCCTCGTTCTTGGACTTCAGGTAGCGGCCGGCGCCGGTGACGGTGCCGCCCGTGCCGATGCCGGCGACGAGGTAGTCGATGGCGCCGTCGGTGCCGTCCCACAGCTCCGGGCCGGTGGTGGCCTCGTGGACCGCCGGGTTGGCCGGGTTGCCGAACTGGGAGGCCAGAATGGAGTTCTCGGTGGACTCGACGATCTCCTTGGCCTTGTTGACCGCGCCCTTCATGCCCTCGGCGCCCGGGGTGAGGACCAGCTCGGCGCCGAAGGCGCGCAGGACGACGCGACGCTCGTTGGACATGGTGTCGGGCATGGTCAGGATGACCTTGTAGCCGCGGGCCGCGCCGACCAGGGCGAGGGCGATGCCGGTGTTGCCGGAGGTGCCCTCGACGATGGTGCCGCCCGGCTTCAGATCGCCGGAGGCCTCGGCGGCGTCGATGATCGCCTTGCCGATGCGGTCCTTGACGCTGTTGGCCGGGTTGTAGAACTCGAGCTTCACGGCGATGTCGCCCGGCAGGTCGGCGCCGAGGCGGTTCAGCTTCACCAGCGGGGTGTTGCCGATGAGGTCGGTGACGTTGGCGTGGATGGTCATGTGGAAAGCGGTTCCTTACGTGTCGACGTTCGCGGTTCTTCCTCGGGTTCCGCAGTGTACGCAGGTTCCGGACATTTGTACAGACAGGTTCGTCTATTTTGTGCGGCGAATGTGCGTTAATGCAGGTCGGAG
>JAEWGK010000232.1 GCA_023388385.1 Actinomycetes bacterium
GCCATCATCGAGCCGACCAGCCCGGCCATCGCGCCGAGTACGCCGCCGGCGGCGCACGACGGCACGGAGTCGGCCGGCGGGATGTCCGGGTAGAGGTCGCGCAGCATCGGGCCCGCCCCTGGTGCGAAGACGGAGACCTGGCCCCCGAACTGCGCGATGGTGCCCCACACCAGCGGGGTGCCAGTGAGCTCGGCGGCGTCGTTGGACAGGTAGCGGGTGGCGAAGTTGTCTGCGCCGTCGACCACGAGGTCGTGGGCGGAGAACAAGTCCAGAGCATTGACCGGCGTGAGCTCCCCGACGATCGCGTCGACGGATGCCGTCGGGTCGAGGCGCAGCACCGACTCCCGCGCCGACGCGGCCTTGGGCCGACCGACGGCGGCGTCGGCGTGGATGACCTGGCGCTGCAGGTTCGATTCCTCCACGACGTCGCCGTCGAGGATGGTCAGGTGCCCGACGCCCGCGGCGGCGAGGTACGGGATCGTCGCCGACCCCAGGCCTCCGGCGCCGACGACGAGGACGCGTGCGGCGCGCAGCCGCCGCTGCCCGTCCGCCCCGATCCCGTCGAGGGTCAGGTGGCGGGCGTAGCGCGCGGCCTCCGCGTCGGTCAGCGGGGGACCGGGCTCAACCGCGGGCCTCACAGGGATTCGCCCTCGCGGCTGCCGCCGACGGCCATGCCTTCGAACGTGGAGGACGCCCGGGCCAGGCGGCGGCGCGGGATGCGCCCGGCCAGCCGGGCCTCGCGGCCGGCGGCGACGCCGAGGCGCATGGCGCGGGCCATCGCCTCCGGGTTGTGGGCGCGGGTGACGGCGGAGGCCAGGAGCACCGCGTCACAGCCGAGCTCCATCGCCAGGGCGGCTTCGGAGGCGGTGCCGATGCCGGCGTCGAGGATGATGGGCACTGACGCGCGGTCGACGATGAGCTCGATGTTGTGGGGGTTCAGGATGCCGAGGCCCGTGCCGATGGGCGATCCCGCCGGCATGACCGCGTCGCAGCCGAGGTCCTCCAGCCGTTTGGCCAGCGCCGGGTCGTCGTTCGTGTACGCCAGGACGCGGAAACCGCGGGCGACCAGCTGGTCGGCTGCGTCGACGAGCTCCACCGGGTCGGGCAGCAGCGTCTCCTCGTCGGCGATGACCTCGAGCTTCACCAGATCGGTCTCCAGGGCCTCGCGGGCGAGCTCCGCGGTGAGGACGGCGTCGCGGGCCGTGTAGCAGCCGGCGGTGTTGGGCAGGGCGGCGATGCCGCTGCGCTCCAGCAGCTCGAAGATGGATCCGCGGCCGGCGGCGGAGTGGCGGCGCATGGCGACCGTCGTCAGCTCCGTGCCGGAGGCGACGAGCGCGCGCTCCAGGGTGTCCAGCGAGGTCGCGCTGCCGGTGCCCATGATGAGCCGTGAGCCGAACTCCCGGCCCGCGATGACCAGCGGGTCGGCGGGTCCGCCGCCGGCTGGGGCGTCCGCTCCCGCGGCCGTGGTCTCGTTCGCTGCGGCGCCGACGGTGGTCGCGTCGCTGTCGTGTCCGGTCATGTCCTAGCCTCCCTGGACGGCGGTGACGATGTCGATGGTCCCGGCGACGGGCGTGGCCGCCCACTTCCCGCGGGGGACGACGGCGCCGTCGACCGCGACGGCGACGCCCAGGCGCCCGCCGCCGGCCGGGGAGCCGTCGGGGTTCAGTTCGATGCACAGGCGCGCGGCGACCAGGTCGAGCAGCGTCTCGCCGCTGGCGGGGTCGTGGGGCTCGCCGTTGACGACGGCGCGGTGCTGGGCGGTCATTCGGTCGGTTCCTTCCGGGTGAAGCGCCGCGGGTCGACGGCGGCGGCGAAGCGGGGGTCGGGGGCGAGGCCGCACACGGCGTCGGCGGTGAGATCCGCGCCGACGGCGGTGAGCAGGATGCCGTGGCGGAAGTATCCCGCGGACACGGTCAGCCCGTCCTCGACGCGCCCGATCATCGGGACGTCGTCGGGGGAGCCGGGGCGGGCGCGGGCGATCATCTCGTGGATCTCGCACTCCAGGATGGAGGGCACGAGCCGGGCGGCGTCGCGCAGCAGCTGATGGACGCCGTCGGCGGAGACACCCGCCATGTCGTCCTCCCGGCTGGTGGCGCCGAGCACGACGGTGCCGTCGGCCCGCGGGACGATGTAGACGGGACGGCCCTGCACCACGCCGCGGATGACGCGGTGGGCGAGGGGGCGGAGCCGCTCCGGGACCGCCAGGCGCAGCACGTCCCCATGGACGGGGCGCACCGGGAGCGCGAGCCCCTCCGGCAGGCCCTCGATGCTGGCTGCGCCCATGCCGGCGGCCACCACCGTCTCCTCTGCGTGCAGCGTCGTGCCATCGTCGAGGCGGACCCCGGCGGGGCGGCCGGCGTCGTTCCGCACGATGCCCGTCACCCGGGCGCGCACCACGCGGTCGCCGAGCACGGCGAGCATCGCGGCGGACAGGCGCCGCGGGTCGACCTGGTGGTCGCCCGGTATGCGGACCGCGCCGACGATGCCGGGGCCGAGCGAGGGTTCCAGGGTTCGGGCCTCGCGCACGCCGATGACCTCGGCGGCGAGGCCGAGGGAGCGCTGCAGCTCCGCGAGCTCCGTCAGCGCCGCCCGGTCGGCGGAATCGCCGGCGAGCACGAGCGTGCCGCACTCGAGGAAGCCGACGTCCATGCCGGAGGCCTCCGCGATGCGCGCGGCGAAGGCGGGGTAGCGGGCGGCGGACTCCACCATGAGCGGGTAGAGCGCGGGCTGGTCCCACACGACCTCCGCGACGGGGGCGAGCATGCCCGCGGCGGCCCGCGTCGCCCCGGAGGCGGGCTCCGGGTCGGCGACCGTGACGTCGACGCCTCGGCGGAGCAGCTCGCAGGCCGTGGCCAGTCCGATGATGCCGCCGCCGACGATGACGGCGGTGCGCGGGGTCGTGGGGGATGCGGTGGGCGAACCGTCGCCGGGCGCGGCGATCCGTGGATCCATCGGGTGCACCTTCCTTCGTCGGTATGATCCGAATCAGGTTCGGCGGTCGGCCGGCGTCTCCGGCCCTCTCAGCCCCGATCCGGGGGCTCCCGCGGTAGTCCGTACGCGCCTAGCATAGGCGCCATGCCCCATTCGCTCCGCCGGCGGCGCCTGGACCTGCTGCGCGACGCCCGCCTGTACCTGTGCACCGACGCCCGCTCCGACCGCGGGGACCTGCGCGAATTCCTCGACGCCGCCTATTCCGGGGGCGTCGACATCATCCAGTTGAGGGACAAGAAGCTGGAGGCGCGCGCCGAAATCGCCGCCCTCGAGATCCTCGCCGAGGTTGCGGAGGCCCACGGGAAGCTGTTCGCGGCGAACGACCGGGCCGACGTCGCGAGAATCGTCGGCGCCGACGTCTTCCACGTCGGGCAGGGGGATCTGACGACGGAGCAGGCGCGCGCCATCCTCGGCGACGATGTCATCATGGGCCGGTCGAACCAGACCGAGGAGATGTTCCGCGCGTCCATGGCCGATCCCGGCCTCGACTACGCCGTCATCGGCCCCGTGTGGGCGACGCCGACGAAGCCCGATCGCGCCCCGGTCGGCCTCGGGGCCGTGGAGATGGCGACCCGCGTCGCCGCCGAGCAGGCGGCGGGGGAGCTGCCGGGGTGGCCGGGGGAAGCGGGCTTGGGCCCTGGCGCGGCGGCGCCGGGCGCCGTCAAGCCGTGGTTCTGCATTGGCGGTGTCGACGAATCCCGGGTGCGCCTGGTCCGCGCCGCTGGCGCCTCGCGCATCGTTGTCGTGCGCGCCATCGCCGGCGCCGACGATCCGGAGGC
>JAEWGK010000264.1 GCA_023388385.1 Actinomycetes bacterium
GGCCAGCCGATGGTCTCCAGCGCCTCGCGGACGCCGGCCTGGATGCCGGGCAGCGAGTCGCTGATGGTCCCGTCGACGTCGACGAGCACGGTGGGCGGGTGCGGGTGAGGCGTGTGCGGCGCGTTCGTGGTCACATCCCCAGTATGGGCCCGGGACCGCGGGCGCGCGGGGTTCCGGGAGGATGAGGCGGGGATGGGCGGGGCGCCGGCGACGGCGCGATGGCGACGTCGGGGGTCCCGCTATCGTCGCGTGCATGAGGGACAACGACCCCCGCCTGCGCTATCACGGGGATTCCGCCGCCCGCGGCGCGCGCCTGGATTTCGCCGTCAACGTCCGCGGTTCGGCCCCGGCGTGGCTGCTGTCGGCGGTGCGGGATTCCGTGGCGGATCTGGCCGCCTACCCGGACCCGGGGCTGGAGGCGGAGGTCCGCGCGGCCCTCGGCGCCGTCCACGGCCGCCCGGCGGAGGAGGTCCTGCCGTTGTCCGGCGCCGCCGAGGGCTTCGCGCTGCTGCCGGACCTCCTCGCGCCCGGCCACGTCGCCGAGATCGTCAACCCCCAGTTCACGGAGCCGGAGGCCTCGATGCGCGCCGCGGGCGCGCCCGTGCGCCGTCTGCTGCTGCACCGGCCGTGGTCGCTTGACGACGTCCCCCGTCCGGCTTTCCGCCCCACTCCGGGCGAGGACCCGTCCGGGGCGGACGCCCAGTCCGCCGCCGGGGGCGTTCCCGCGGGCCCGGCGGGGCTCGTCGTCACGGGCAACCCGCTGAACCCCGTGGGAGCGCTGCACCCGCGCGCCGGCGTGCTGGCGCTGGCGCGGCGGCTCGCGCCGGGCGGGGTGCTTGCGGTCGACGAGGCGTTCATGGACGTCGTGCACCCCGCGGACTTCCCCGGGGGCGCGGACCCGTCGCTGGCCCCTGGTGGTGCGGCGGACGGCGCGGCCGCGGACGTGCTGGTGCTGCGCAGCCTGACGAAGACGTGGTCGCTGGCGGGGCTGCGCTGCGGTTACGCGCTGGGGCCGGCGTCGGTGCTGGAGCGGCTGGCGCGGCGGCGGCCGCACTGGGCGATGGGCACCCCGCAGCTGCGGGCGATGCTCGCCGTCGCGGAGCACGGCTTCGGCGCGGAGCTGGACGGGCTGCGGGAGCGCATCCGGGACGAACGCGCCGCGATGGCGGCGGCGCTGGCGGACGCCGCCTGGGACGTCGTGCCGTCGGCGGCGCCGTTTCTGCTGGCCCGCCCGCCGGTGGCCGACGCGGACGCGGCGCGGCGTCTGCTGGCGGAACGCGGCGTCGCCGTGCGCCGGTGCGACACGTTCCCCGGGCTGGGGCCGGACTGGTGGCGGCTGGCGGTGCGCCCGGGCCCCGCCGTCGCCGAACTGGTGGCGGCGGTCGACGGGCTGCCCGGATAATGGACACACGACTACCGACGACGACTGGAGGCATCTGGTGGAGGACCCCCGACCGACCGTGACCGTGGCGGACGTGAGGCGGGCGATGGACCGCGCCTACCCGCCGCACCTGGCGGAGCCCTGGGACGAGGTGGGCCTCGTCTGCGGGGACCCGGAGGAGGAGGTTCGCGTCGTCGCCCTGGCCCTGGAATGCACCGACGCCGTCGCGGACGCCGCCATCGCCGTCGGCGCGCAGATGCTCGTCGTCCATCACCCGCTGCTGCTGCGCGGCGTGAGCACCGTCGCGGCGGACACTCCGAAGGGCCGCATCCTGCACAAGCTCATCCGCAACGGCGTGGCGCTGTTCGCCGCCCACACCAACGCGGATTCGGCGCGGCCCGGCGTCAACGACGTGCTGGCGGAGCGCCTCGGCGTCCACCCGGGTGCCCCGCTGGCGCCGCAGGACCCGGAGCCGCTGGACCTGTGGGCGGTGAAGGTGCCGGCGGCTGACGCGGACGCGGTGAAGGACGCGGTGTTCGCCGCCGGCGCCGGGGCACTGGGCGACTACCGCGAGTGCAGCTTCGACGTCGCCGGCCGCGGCCAGTTTCGCCCCGTCGGCGGCGCGGACCCGCACATCGGCGCGGTCGGGGAGCTGGAGCACGTCGACGAGGTGAAGGTGGAGTTCGTCGCCCCGGCCCGCCTGCGCCGCGACGTTCACGCGGCCCTCGTCGCCGCCCATCCGTACGAAGAGCCGGCGTTCGACGTCCTGGAGTCCCGCGCCACGGGCCTGGACCCGGAGAAGGCCACGGGCATCGGCCGCGTCGGCGAGCTGGAGACGCCGATGACGTTCCGCGATTTCGTCGACCACGTCGCCCGCAGCCTGCCCGCGACCCGCTGGGGCGTCCGCGGTGCGGGCGACCCGGACCGGATGATCCGCCGAGTGGCCGTCGCGTCCGGCGCGGGCGACTCCTTCCTGTCCACGGTGACGAAGCTCGGCGTCGACGCCTTCGTCACCTCCGACCTGCGCCACCACCCGGTCGACGAGGCGCTGCGCGCGGGCGCGCCCTGCATCGTCGACACCGCGCACTGGGCCAGCGAATTCCCCTGGTGCGAGGCGGCCGGGGAGATGCTTGCCGACGCCCTGGGCGTCGAGGCCCGCGTCCTCGATCTCCGCACCGATCCGTGGACGCTGGGGGCGGGCGCGGACCTGGCGGAGTCCTCCGGCTTCGGCGAGGGTGCGTCCCTCGACGGCGGCCGCGTGCCGGATGATGCGGCCGGCGGTGGCGTGGACGGCGGCGGCGTGGACGGCGTGGATGAGGAGCCGTGATGAAGCTTGCCCCTGACCTCCAGGTTCGCCTGCTGGCGCTGTCCGAGCGCCGGACCCGCCTCGACGGCGCATCCGCCCGGCGGGAGGCGCTGCCCGAGCGTGCGGAGCTGACCCGGCTGCTGGCCGAGCGATCGCGGGGCCGGGCGTCGTCGGCGACGTCGTCGCTGGCCATGCGCGACATCGACATCGAGCTGCGCCGGCTGAACCGGGAGGTCTCCCGGCTGCGCCGCAGGGAGAAGGACGAGCGCGCCTCCCTGCGCGCCACCTCCGATCACCGTCGCCGCCGGGATCTGGAGCGCGGCCTCGTGGCGACGACCCGCCGCAGCGAGGCCGCCGAGGCCGCCCTGCAGGAGCTGCAGGACCGCCGCGACGCCCACGCTCGCAACGCCAGCGAGGCCGCCGACGACCTGGACGAGCGCATCGCCGCAGTCCGCCGCGCGCTCGGGGCGGCTGAGGAATCGCTCGCGGCGGAGGAACGCCGCATCGCGGAGGACATCGAACGGCTCCGCGAGGGCCTCGACGCCCGCCTGCTCGCCCGGTTCGACCGCAAGGAGGCGGAGACGGGCATCGCCGTCGCCCGCCTCGAGGGCCGCGTGTGCACCAGCTGCTTCATGGAGCTGTCGCACTCCGCGGTCCGGGAGCTCGATGCCCTGCCCGTCGGCGTCATGCCCGAGTGCCCGGAGTGCGGGGCCTGGCTCGTCCGCTCCTCCGTCATCGCCGCCGCCGACCCGGTGGCCCGGGCCCTGCTCGACGCCCACGAGCCCATCCGCAGGGGAGATTCCGAATGACCGCCGATCGCAACGAGCACTCCGGCTGCACCGCCCGCACCGGCGGCCCGGGCTGGACCGGGGCCGTCGGCGCCCCGACACGCCTGGTGCTTCTGCGCCACGGCCAGACCCTGATGAGCGTCGACCGCCGCTACTCGGGCTCGACCTCCGACCCGTCGCTGACGGACCTCGGCCGTCGCCAGGCCCGTCTCGCGGCGCTGAGGCTGGCGGAGTCCGGCTGGGACTTCGCCGGTATCGTCTGCTCCCCGCAGGTCCGCGCCCGCCAGACCGCCGCCTATGCGGCCGACGAACTCGGCCTCGACGTCGCCGTCGACCACGACCTCCGCGAGACCGACTTCGGCGACTGGGAGGGCCTGACCTTCGGCGAGGCCCACGCCCGTGACGCCGACGTCCACTCCGCATGGCTCTCCGACCCGACGCTGCCGCCGCCCGGCGGCGAGGC
>JAEWGK010000269.1 GCA_023388385.1 Actinomycetes bacterium
TCCATGCCGCGGAGCATCGGGCCGGGGTGCATGACGATGGCGTCGTCGCGCAGCATCCTCTCCCGCGCCCGTGACAGGCCGTAGCGCGTGGCGTACTCGCGGTGGGACGGGAAGAACCCGCCGTTCATGCGCTCCTGCTGGACGCGCAGCATCATGACGGCGTCCGCGTCGGCGAGTTCCGGGTCCATCTCGTAGCTCACGCGCACCGGCCACTGGTCCACGCCATACGGCAGCAGCGTGGGCGGCGCGACGAACACGACCTCGGCGCCCAACGTGGACAGCAGATCCGCGTTGGAGCGAGCGACGCGGGAGTGCAGGATGTCGCCGACGAGGACGATTTTGCGGCCCTCGATGCCGCCGAGTCGCTGGCGCAGCGTCACCGCGTCGAGCAGCGCCTGCGTCGGGTGCTGGTGCTTGCCGTCGCCGGCGTTGACGACGGACGGCTGCTGCCCGTGCTTGCCCGTCCAGTCCGCGATCTGCTTCGCGGCGCCGGACGACGGGTGGCGGACGACGATCGCGTCGGCGCCGATGGCGTCGAGCGTCAGAGCGGTGTCCTTCAGGGACTCGCCCTTCTTCACGGAGGATGACGACGCGGAGATGTTGATGACGTCGGCGCTCATCCACTTGCCGGCGGTCTCGAACGACGCGCGGGTGCGGGTCGAGTTCTCGTAGAAAAGGGTGTAGATGGTGCGGCCGCGCAGCGTCGGCAGCTTCTTGATCTCGCGGCCGTCGAGCGCCTCCCGGAACCGGTCGGCCTCGTCCATGAGCCCGACGATCTCGTCCCGGCTCAGGTCCGCGATGGACAGCAGGTGCCTCACTTCGTCTCCTCCCCCCGCGTCAGGAGGACGGCATCGCGGCCGTCGAGGCGCTCGTTGAGCACCTGCACGTCCTCGGTGCGGGCGGTCGGCAGGTTCTTGCCGACGTAGTCGGCCCGGATGGGCAGGCGGCGGTGGCCGCGGTCGACGAGGACGGCCAGCTGGATGGCGTCCGGGCGGCCGATGTCGGCGATGGCGTCCAGGGCGGCGCGGATGGTGCGCCCGCTGAACAGCACGTCGTCAACGAGCACCGTCAGCGTCTCGTCGAGGCCCACCTGCGGAATGCGGGTGGGCTGCAGCGCGCGGTGCGGGCGATCCCGCAGGTCGTCGCGGTACAGCGTGATGTCCAGGCTGCCGGTCTCCGGGCGGACCCCGGAGAACTCCTCTATGCGGTCCGCCAGCCGCTCGGCCAGCGGAACTCCCCCCGACGGGATGCCCAGGAGCACCACCCGCGGTGCCGACGAGGCGTCCAATGCCGTCTTCTCGATGATCTGGTGCGCGATTCGCGCGACCGTCCGCGACACCTCCTCGGCGCTCAACAGCTCCGTGACGTGCCCGGCGTTCGTATCGTCGCTCATCGTGACCTCCTTCCCCGCCTCTCAGTGCGGTCCGTTAAAGGATGTCGACGTGACATACCGGCCTCAGGGTACCACCGCACCCGACCGCGGCGCCTCGCCGCACCCCGGACGCGCGCCTCATGCGTGTCCGCCGTGCACCCCGGTCGCGGCCGACGGACGTTCCGGGCCCCCGGGATCGACGGCGCCCCCGCCCCGGGGAAACCCGGTGCGGGGGCGTGGCAGGCGACGGGGCGTACGCCTCGGCGACTAGTCCCCGCGGGACGGCTCGCCGGCCGTCGGCTCCGCGTCCGGCGGGGCCGAATCACCGGCCTCCGGTGCCGCGTCCGGCGGCACGGGGGCCGCGTCGGCGGCGTCAGACCCGGCTGCCGCGGCATCGTCGTCATGCGCATCCGCGGAACGCGGCGGCACGACGACCGCGGCGGCGGCCATGCGCGCCTGGTCGGCGACGGCCGCGGCGGAGTCGAGCACCGCGTTGATGTACGGCGGCGCGACGTCGGTGGAGTATTCGGTGGCCAGCTCCACGCCCTCGACGACGGCCACGCGCACGGGCACGTCCGGGTTGTGGAACAGCTCCCAGATGCCGACGCGCAGGATCGCGCGATCGACGGCCGGGAGGCGGTGCAGCGGCCACTCCTCCGACAGGTAGCCGACGATGATGTCGTCGATGCCGCGCAACTCGCGTGCGACGCCGAGGGTGATCTCCTCGGCATACTCCGGCACCGGCGCGACGCCGGCGTCGGGATCACGGGCGAGCTCGATGCGCTCGGCGACGAGCTGCTCCGCGTCGACGGAGCGCTGCTCGGACTCGAACAGCAGATCCACGGCGCGGCGCCGGGCACGGTAGCGGGCCCCGCGGCGCTTGTAGTTGGGCTCGCGGGCCCCGGTGCGGTCCTTGCCCACCGCCGGGCCTAGCTGGAGACGCGCGACAGGTAGGAGCCGTCGCGGGTGTCGATCTTCAGCACGTCACCGGTCTCGATGAACAACGGCACCTGGACCTCGGCACCGGTCTCGAGGGTGGCGGGCTTGGTGCCGCCGGTGGAGCGGTCGCCCTGCAGGCCCGGATCGGTGTGCTGGACGGTGAGCTCGACGGAGACCGGGAGTTCGGCGAACAGCGGGGTGCCCTCATGGAAGGACACCTGGACCGGGGAGTTCTCCAGCAGGAAACGGGCGCCGTCGCCCATCGTGGCCGGCTCGAGGTTGATCTGGTCGAAGGTCTTGTCGTCCATGAGGACGAAGTCCTGGCCGTCGCGGTACAGGAACGTCATGTCGCGGCGATCGACGGTCGCGGTCTCCACCTTGACACCGGCGTTGAACGTCTTGTCGATGGTCTTGCCCGAGACGACATCCTTCAGCTTCGTGCGGACGAAGGCGGGGCCCTTGCCCGGCTTGACGTGCTGGAACTCGACGATCTGCTGAAGCTTGTTGTCGATCTTCAGCACAAGGCCGTTCTTGAAGTCGGCGGTGGTTGCCACGTGTTCACTCCTGAGGGGACGGATGGGTTTCTTGCGGGTACACGGTACCCGCCGGGGCGGCACACGGAAAACGCGCCGCGCCCGGGGCGCGAGACGAATGCGCGGCCCTAGAGGGTCTTCGGCAGCGGGACGAGGTTCTCCGGCTCGCCGTCGGTGATGACGAGCGTGTCCTCGATGCGGACGCCGCCGCGGCCCGGGACGTAGATGCCGGGCTCAATGGTCAGCGTCATGCCGGGTTCGAGGACACCCTCGCCCTTGACGGAGGCGTACGGGGCCTCGTGGACGTCGGCCCCGATGCCGTGGCCGGTCGAATGCACGAAGTACTCCCCGTAGCCGGCGGCGACGATGACGTTGCGGCAGGCCGCGTCCACGTCGACGAGCCGGGTCCCGGGCCGCGCCGCCTCGACGCCCGCGAGCTGCGAGCGCAGCACGATCGAGTAGATCTCGCGGGAGAAGTCGTCCGCGGCGTCCACGCCGCCGACCACGACGGTTCGGGTCATGTCGGAGCAGTAGCCCCCGGCCAGCGCGCCGAAGTCGACGGTGACCAGGTCTCCGTCCTCCAGCACCCGATCCCCGGCGCCGTGGTGGGGCTTCGCGGAATTCGGGCCGGAGGCGACGATGGTGTCAAAGCTCGGGCCGTCGGCGCCGCGCATGCGCATGCGGTACTCCAGTTCGGCGGCGACCTCGCGTTCCGTGGCGCCGGCCCGAATGCAGCCGTCGGCGACGAGCGCCGCGAAGGCGTCGACCGCGATCCGCGCGGCATGGCGCAGGGCAGCGAGCTCGACATCGTCCTTGACGCGGCGCAAATCCTCGACGGCGTCGACGACCTCCACCAGGTCCCCGCCCGCCGCCTCCCGCAGCGCGCCGGAGCCGGCGACGGTGACGTGGGCGGCCTCAAAGCCGATCCGCGGGGCCGTGGCGCCGTCCCCCTCGCGATCCAGCAGGTCGCGGATGAGCGCGGGGCCGCAGTCGCGCGCATCGACGCACCGGAGATCCGGCGCCTGCGCCGCGACCTGGACGGTGTAGCGGCCATCGGTGGAGATGATCGCCCGCTCGGCGCCTTCGCGCGCGTCGACGAGCACCGCGCCGTTGGAGCCGGCGAAGCCGGTCAGCCACAGCACGTGCACGGGATGCGTGACGACGAGCACGTCGCAGCCCGCCGCCGGAAGCGCCGCCGCGAGCGCGTCTCGGCGTGCGGCGTAATCGGGGCCCGGAGCCACGTCGGCGGCGGCGGTGGTGGTGTCCTGGTTGGTCATCGGTCCTCCTCCTGGACGGTGGAATCCGCGACGTTGGCCTCGCGGGCCTCCTCTGCGCGGCTGACGATGGCGCCGAGCGCCATGCCGTAGCCTGCGACGCCGCAGCCGACGATGACGCCGTCGGCGATCGGCGACAGGTACGAGTGGTGGCGGAACGGCTCTCGGGCGTGGACGTTCGAGATGTGCACCTCGAAGAAGCCGCCCGCTTCGGCGACCTCGGCCATTGCATCGCGCAGGGCGACCGACGTGTGGGTCAGGCCGCCGGGGTTGATGATGACGGGCCAGCCGGCGTCGGCGGCCTCGTGGGCCCAGCCGATGAGCTGCCCCTCGTAGTCGGACTGGCGGCACTCGACCGTGATGCCCCGCATCTCGCCCATGTACCGCAGCTGCTCCTCGACGTCGGCCAGCGTCGTCGCACCGTAGACGTCGGGCTGGCGCCTGCCCAGGCGGCCGAGGTTCGGGCCGTTGAGCACCAGCACGTGCAGCGGCTCGGCGGATTCGTGGATCAGCGGCCGCGGGGCGTCGTGGGCGGTCATCGCGCGGACTCCTCCGCGGCGGGCTTCCCGGCGGCGGTCAGCGCGTCGTAGGCGGCGCGCAGGACGTCCTCGTCCGGGTCTTCGAGGCGGGAGCAGCGCCCCGGCTCGCCTTCCAGGACGACGAAGCGCAGGCGGCCGCGGCGGTTCTTCTTGTCGCGGCCCATGCCGGCGCGCAGCTCGTCCCACAGGCCGGGCGGGTACGTCGTCGGCAATCCGACGGACTCGAGGATGCGGCGATGGCGGTCGACCTGGTCCGCGCCGATGAGCCCCGACAGGCGGGCGAGCTCGGCGACGTAGACCATGCCGACGGCGACGGCGTGGCCGTGACGCCAGCGGTACTCCTCATGCAGCTCCACGGCGTGGCCGAAGGTGTGGCCGTAGTTGAGGATCTCGCGCAGGCCCGCCTCCAGCAGGTCCTGGGAGACGACATCGGCCTTGACCTGGATGGCTCGGACGATGAGCTCCTCCAGGACCCCGTCGACGTCGATCGCCGCGGCCGGGTCGGCCTCGTACAGGTCCAGGATCGCGGTGTCGGCGATGAAGCCGGCCTTGATGATCTCGGCGGAGCCGGCGACGATCTCCGCCTCCGGGAGGGTGCGCAGAAAGTCGAGGTCGCAGAACACGGCGGCCGGCTCGTGGAACGCGCCAACGAGATTCTTGCCCGCGGCGGTGTTGACGCCGGTCTTGCCGCCCACAGCCGCGTCGACCATCGCCAGCAGGGTCGTGGGGACCTGGATGACGTCGACGCCGCGCATCCACGCTGCGGCGACGAAACCGCCCAGGTCGGTGGCGGCGCCGCCGCCGACGGCAATGACGGCGTCCCGGCGCCCGAGGCCCCGCTCGCCGAGGGTGTCCCAGCAGCGCTCGGCGACCTGGAGGGTCTTGCCGGCCTCCGCGTCGGGGACTTCGATGGAGAAGGCGTCAACACCGGCGGCGGCCAGCGCCTCCTCGATCCGGCGCACCGGGTCCGCGACGGAGCCCTGGTGGACGATGGCGACGACGGACGCCCCGGATGCGGCCTCCGCGATCGCGGGGACGAGCCCGCGGCCGACGGCGACGTCGTAGGGCCGGGGGCCGTTGACGGTGATGGTGGTCATGAGGGGTTCCTCTCGCTGTCGATGGCGGCCTCGTCCTCGTCGGACTCGAGGAAGCCGAGGATCTCTGCGACGACCTGCTGCGGCGTGCGCCCGCCCGAGCGGGCGCGGAACGTCGCGACCTCCTCGTACAGCGGGCGGCGACGGTCCAGGAGGGCGCGGTAGTGGGCGGCGGGATCGTCGGCGGCCAGGACCGGGCGCGTGGCCTCCCCCGCGGTGCGCCGCACGCCCTCCTCCGCGTCAATCTCGAGGTAGACGACGATGTGGCGGGCCAGCAGCGAACGAGTCGCCGGGGAGAGCACCGCCCCACCACCGAGACTCACGATGCCGGGGCGGGTCAGCGCCCCGGCGACCATCTCCTCCTCCAGCTCCCGGAAGCGCGGCTCCCCGAAGTCGGCGAAGACGTCGCCGCAGGAGCGGCCCTCGCGCTGCTCGATGAGCTCGTCGGAGTCCGTCAGGGGAACGCCGAGCGCACGCGACAGCCTGCGGCCGATGGTGGACTTTCCGGCGCCGGGCGGTCCGACGAGGACGGCGAGCGGTGCATCCCCCGGGGCCGTCATTCCGCGGCCCCCTCGTCCCAGGCGAGGCGGCCGGCGACCTGCGCCAGGTAGCCCTCGACGTTGCGACGGGTCTCCCCGATGCTGTCTCCGCCGAACTTCTCCATGACGGCCTGGGCGAGCACGAGGGCCACCATCGCCTCCGCGACGACGCCACCGGCCGGCACCGCGCACACATCGGAGCGCTGGTGGATGGCAGTGGCCGCCGCGCCGGTGGCCATGTCGACGGTCTTCAGCGCGCGCGGGACGGTGGAGATGGGCTTGAGGGCCGCGCGGACGACAAGCGGCTGGCCGTTGGTCATGCCACCCTCCAGGCCGCCGGCACGGTTGGTCAGGCGCGTGACGCCGTCGGCGTCCCGCACCATCTCGTCGTGTGCGGTGGTGCCGCGCCGGCGGGCTTCCTCGAAGCCGTCGCCGATCTCCACGCCCTTGACGGACTGGATGCCCATGAGGGCGCCCGCCAGGCGGGCGTCCAGCCGGGCCTCCCCGGAGATGTGCGAGCCGAGGCCCACCGGCAGACCGTGGACCACGACCTCGACGACGCCGCCGAGGGTGTCACCCTGCTTCTTCGCCGCCTCGATTTCCGCGACCATCGACTCCTCGGCCTCCTTCGAGAAGGCGCGCACCGGGGACGCGTCGATCGCGTCGACGTCAGCGAAGGCCGGCAGCGGGCCTGCGTACGGCTCGGAGGCGCCGATGGAGACGACGTGGCTGACCACCTCTACGCCCAGGGCCTCGCGCAGGATGGCGCGGGCGACGCCGGCGGCGGCGACGCGCGCCGCGGTCTCGCGCGCCGACGAGCGTTCCAGGATGTTGCGCGCGTCCTCCTGGTCGTACTTCAGCATGCCGTTGAAGTCCGCGTGACCCGGGCGCGGGCGCGTCAGCCGTGCCCCACGGGCGGTGTCCAGTTCCGCCGCATCGACGGGATCGGCGGACATGACGGTGGTCCACTTCGGCCACTCGGTGTTGCCGATCATCATGGCGACCGGCGAGCCCAGCGTCCGCCCGTGGCGAACGCCGCCGACGAAGGTCAGCTCGTCGGCCTCGAACTTCATGCGCGCGCCGCGGCCGTAGCCAAGGCGGCGGCGGGCGAGCTGGCGGGAGACGTCCTCGCGCGTCACGGTGACGCCGGCGGGGACGCCCTCCACCATGGCGATCAGCGCCTGGCCGTGCGATTCCCCTGCAGTGGTCCAACGAAACATGGATGTCATTGTGGCATGGCCCCCGACATCACGGCGGCAACGGGCCCGATCACGGCCAGGCGGCGACGACCGCCGTCGCCGCCAGCATCGACGGCCCGTGCGGTGGCCGCGGTCCCGCCACCGCGCCGAGGACCGCCGTCGCAACGCCTGCCAGCGCAATCGCCGCGCACAGCGCCACCGGCCCCGCGGTACCGGCCACCGCGCCGAGCGCGAGCGCCAGCTTCACGTCGCCGCCGCCGACGGACCCGGGCCGGGCGAGCGCCCCGGCGAGATGCAGCCCCGACCACGAAACCGCGCCCGCGAGCGCGGCGGCGCCGTCGCCCGCCCACCAGCACGCCGCCAGCGCCACGGCCGCCCCCGGCAGCGTCAGGGCGTCGTCCAGCCTGCGCCGCGTCACGTCCCTCCATGCCAGCGCGAGCCCCCAGCACAGCGCCGCGGCCCAGGCCGCGGCAGCCGGAAGGGACGCCTCCCCCGCAATCTCCCCCATGCCCGGGGACCCTAGCCCACCGGGAGCTGGCGCGCCCCGGGCGCGTCACCCGCCGAGCGCCGCGCGCATCTCCTCCACCGGGGCGGGACGGCCGGTGAAGCGCTCGAACTGGGCCGTGCCCTGGTGCAGGAGCATGGACAGGCCGCCGACGACGGCCCGGCCGCCCTCGGTCGCCGCCTTCGCCAGCGGCGTCGGCCACGGGTCGTAGATGACGTCGAGGATGCGCGGGGCGCGGGCCAGGTACCCGGCCCACCCGTGCAGCGCATCCGACGGCACCGTGGAGACGAGCACGTCGGATGCGCCGGAGATCTCCGCCAGGCGGGGGTCGTCGAAGCGCACCCACGTGAACTGCATCCCCAGCGCCGCCGCGAGCGGCTCGACGGCCAGCGCACGCTCGGAGCGCGCGACGACGTCGAGATGCCGCACGCCGGCCTCCGCCAGCGCCCACAGGGCGGGGCGGGAGGTGCCGCCGGCGCCGACGACCACCGCGCGGCCGTCCGGCACGTCGTCGGCGCCGAGCTCCGCCAGCGCCCCGGCGACTCCGTCGCAGTCCGTGTTGTCCGCCAGCCACCGGCCGTCGGGCAGGTGGACCAGCGTGTTGGCGGAGCCGACGACCCGGGCGCGCTCCGTCGCCTCGTCGGCGACCTCCAGCGCGGCGAACTTGCCGGGCATCGTCACGGAGAACCCGGCCCATTCCGGGCCCGCCTGGGCCACGAGGCCCGGCAGCTCCTCGGCTCCGCAGTCGACGCGGACGTACTCCCAGTCATCCAGCCCCAGCGTCGCGTACCCGGCGCCGTGCAGCTGCGGCGACTTCGAGTGCCCGATCGGGCGCCCCAGCACGGCGGCCCGGCGGGCGACGCCCTCCCGGCCCGGCTCCGGCAGGCGGACGGCGCCGTCCGCCGTGCCCGCGGGTCCGCCCGGGGCCTGCCCGGCGCTCATCGGTTGGAGTCCAGCACGCCGCCGTCGATCGCCTGCTGCGTCGCGGCCTGGTGCTCCTCGAAGGTATTGGAGAAGATCGTCGTGCCCTTGCCGTCGATGGTGACGAAGTAGAGCCACGTGCCCGGCGCCGGATTCTCCATCGCCTCGATGGCCTTCAGCGACGGCGAGCCAATCGGCGTCGCGGGCAGGCCGTACCTGCGGTAGGTGTTCCACGGGGTCTCGCGGGCACGGTCGTCGTCGGTCGTGGCGACCTCCTGATCCGGGAGGTCGTAGTTGACCGTGGAGTCGAACTCGAGCGGCTGGTTGATCTCCAGGCGGTTGAGAATGACGCGGGCGACCTTGTCGAAGTCGTCTGCGGGCGCCTCGGCCTCCACCAGCGAGGCGGCGGTCACCAGCTCGTACGGGGTCAGGCCGACGGCCGTCGCGGAGGCCTCGAGGCCGGTGGACTCGTACTGCCGCGCCGAGGACTCGATGAGCGACTTGAGGATGGTCTTCGCGTCCGACGCCGGGTCGAACTGGTGGATGCCCGGGGTGATGAGGCCCTCGATGCGCCGCGGGTCGTCGCCGCGGGCCAGGACGCCCTCGGTGGCCCAGGCGGGGACGCCGAGTTCCTCCGCGGACAGGTGGCCCGCGGCGTCGCGCAGATCCTCGACGGTGACGCAGGTCTCCTCCGCGCCGGCGCCGCAGGTCGCATCGGAGATCAGGGTGAAGATGCCCTTGCGGACATCGTCGGAAGCGACGACGCGCGTGTCCTCGAGGCGCAGGCCCGTCGGGACGTCGATCATGCCCGCCTGGTTCGCCGCATCGAGCAGCGCCTCGACCGCGGACTCCGCCGACATGCGCTCCTGCAGCCGGTAGTATCCGGGCTGCAGCGAGTTGGAGCGCGGGTGCGCGTTCGCCGCGTTCATGAAGGCGCCCGGGGATCCGACGACGCCCTTCTTGTCGAGCTCGTCCGCCAGATCCGACAGGGACTGCCCCTCCGCGACCTGCACCATGACGATCGTTCCGTTGCCCTCGCCCGAGAAGTCGCCCTCCGTGCCGCCTCGGGACCACGCCACGCCGACCGCGACGAGGACCATGATGCTCAGCAGGATCGAGGTGACGTTGATCGCCATCGTCGTCTGCCGGCGGCGCACCCGCCCCCGGCGTCCGTTGCGCGGGCGACCACCGTTGCGGGGCGCACCCGGACGGGCGGTTGTGCTCATGGGGGAGGTTCCTCCGGGTCGACGGCAGGGTTAACCATGAGATTGTCGCGCATGATCCGGCGAAAGTCACGTTGCGGTCACGGCGGGTCGGGGGATTCTGGGCATCGACCGCACCCCCGCCTTATCTCCGGCCGGATCCGTCAGACCCCACGGCGGACATCGAGCCAGCTCTGCAGAATCTCGACCGCCGCCGCCTGATCAACGACGGTGCGCCCTTCCTTCGCGCGAACGCCGGCCTCACGCATGCGCGCCTGGGCGATGACCGTCGTCATCCGCTCGTCCCCCAGGCGCACGGCGACGCCCTCCAACCGCCGGCGCAGCCGGAAGGCCACGTCGGCGGCCTTGCGCGCCGACGTGCCCGCCGTGCCGTCGAGCATGAGCGGCAGGCCGACGACGATTTCGACGACGCCGAATTCCTCGGCGAGCTCCACGAGCCGGTCGATGTCCGGACCGTCGGGGCCGCGGCGGCCGGTGGTGCGGGCGATGGTCTCCACCGGCGTCGCCAGCAACCCATCGGGATCGCTGACTGCGACGCCGACGCGGACATCGCCGACATCGACGCCGAGACGGCGACCGGGGCCGGGATCGTCGGCGCCGGGCCTGTCCGGGACGAGCGTCGCCACGCGAACCTCCGGCCTAGCGCCCGGCCAGGTGGGTGCGGACCGCGGCGAGGCCGGCGTCGACGCCCGACGGGTCGTTGCCCGCGCCCTGGGCCAGCTGCGGCTTGCCGCCGCCGCGGCCGGCGATGTGGGCGCCGAGCACCGGGATGAGGTCGCCGGCCTTGAGGCCCGCGGCGACGCCCGGGTCGGTGACGGCGACGGCGAACGGCGCCTTCGCTCCCGCCGCGCCGGCGAGGACGATGACAGCGGGGCGGTCGCCCAGCCGCCCGCGCAGGTCGCTGGCCAGAGTGCGCATATCGCCCGCCTGCGTCCCGTCCGGCAGGTGCAGGCCCAGGTAGGTGACGTCGCCAAGCTGCTCGGCCGAATCCAGGTGGGACGCCGCGTCGGAGAGCAGCTGCTTCGCCTTGAGGTCGGCCAGGGCCTTCTCCGTGGCCTTCAGCTTCTCCGACAGGGCGGCGATGCGGTCCGGCAGCTGGTCGGTCGGGGACTTGAACTCCGCGGCAAGGCGCTCCGCCAGCAGGCGCTCGGCGGACAGGTAGCGGAAGGAGTCCAGGCCGGAGTACGCCTCGATGCGGCGGGCGCCGGAGCCGACGGAGGACTCGCCGAGGACCGCCACCGGACCGATCTGGGACGTGTGGGAAACGTGGGTGCCGCCGCAGAGCTCCATGGAGAACGGGCCGCCCATCTCGACGACGCGGACGCGGTGGCCGTAGTTCTCCCCGAACAGCGCCATCGCGCCCATCGCCTTCGCCTCGTCGAGGGAGGTCTCGATGGTGTTGACGGCCCAGTCGGCGTCGACGCCTTCGTTGGCGATCTCCTCCACACGGCGCAGCTGCTCCTCGGTGAGCTGCTCGCCGTAGGTGAAGTCGAACCGCAGGTAGCCGGGCTTGTTCAGGGAGCCCGCCTGGACCGCGCCCGGGCCGAGCACCTCGCGCAGCGCGGCGTGGATGAGGTGGGTCGCGGAATGCGCCTGCGTGGCGCCGTGGCGCCAGACCTCGTCAACGCGGGCCTCGGCGACCTCGCCGACGGAGGCCTCACCGGAGACGACGCGGCCCTTGTGCAGCCACACCTTCTTTCCGACCTTCTGCACGTCGCCGATCTCGATGACGGCACCGGAGGCGGTGACGATGCGGCCGTGGTCGGCCATCTGGCCGCCGGACTCCGCGTACAGCGGGGTGCGGTCGAGGATGATCTCGACCTCGTCGCCCTCGGCGGCGCGGTCGACGCGGGCGCCGTCGGCGACCATGCCGATGACCGTCGACTCATCCAGCAGACGGTCGTAGCCGGTGAAGACGGTCGGGTGCTCGTCGAGGAACTCGCGGTAGACGCCCAGGTCGCCGTGGGTGCGCTTCTTGGCGCGGTTGTCGGCCTTCGCGCGGGCCCGCTGCTCGGCCATGAGTTCGCGGAAGCCCTCCTCGTCGACGGTGAGGCCGGACTCGGCGGCCATCTCCAGGGTCAGGTCCAGCGGAAAGCCGTGGGTGTCGTGGAGGGTGAAGGCATCGGCGCCGCGCAGCGTCGTGCGGCCCTCGGACTTCGCCTCCCCGGCGGCCTCCTCGAACAGGCGCATTCCGGCCTCGAGGGTCTTGAGGAACGCCTTCTCCTCCGCCAGCGCGGTGCGGCGGATGCGGTCCCAGTTGTCCGTGATCTCCGGGTAGGAGGGGGTCATTGTCGCGCGGACCGTGTCGAGCAGCGTCTCCAGCGTCTCGCCCTTCGCGCCGAGCAGGCGGGCGGAACGGATGATGCGGCGCAGCAGGCGGCGCAGGATATAGCCGCGGCCCTCGTTGGACGGGGTGACGCCGTCGAGCATGAGCATGAGGCCCGTGCGCGCGTGGTCGGCGATGACGCGGAAGCGGACATCGGAGTCGTGCGAGGCGCCGTAGGTGGAGCCGGTGAGCTGCTCGGCGGCGTCGATGACGGGGCGGAGCAGGTCGGTTTCGTAGACGTTCTCGACGTCCTGGAGCAGGAACGCGACGCGCTCGATGCCCATGCCAGTGTCGATGTTCTTCTTCGGCAGCGGGCCGAGGATCTCGAAGTTGTCCTTGCCGGTGCCCTCGCCGCGCTCGTTCTGCATGAAGACGAGGTTCCAGATCTCGATGTAGCGGTCTTCGTCGGCGACCGGCCCGCCGTCGACGCCGTACTCCGGGCCGCGGTCGTAGAAGATCTCCGAGCACGGGCCGCACGGGCCGGGCACGCCCATCGACCAGTAGTTGTCCGCCATGCCGCGGCGCTGGACGCGCTCCTCGGGCAGGCCGACGACGCCGGTCCAGATGTCGTGCGCTTCGTCGTCGTCGAGGTACACCGTCGCCCACAGGCGCTCCGGGTCGATGCCGAAGCCGCCGTCCTCGACGGACTTGGTCAGCAGCTCCCAGGCGAGCGTGATCGCGCCTTCCTTGAAGTAGTCGCCGAAGGAGAAGTTGCCCGCCATCTGGAAGAACGTGTTGTGGCGGGTCGTGATGCCCACCTCCTCGATGTCGAGGGTGCGCACGCACTTCTGGATGGAGGTCGCCGTGTGGAACTCCGGCGTCTCCTGGCCCAGGAAGTAGGGCTTGAACGGGACCATGCCGGCGTTGACGAACAGCAGGTTCGGGTCCTCGAGGATCAGCGATGCGCTGGGGACCTCCACATGCCCGTGGGAGGTGAAGTGATCCAGGAAACGCTGGCGGATCTCGTGGGTCTGCAAGGCAGTTCGTCCTTCTCGTCGGTCGATCGCGGGCGGGGCCGGCCCGGGGAGCGGGCCGACGGCACCCGGACAGCATACTCCGGCGCTCGCCCGGCGGCCGAACCCCCGCTCCGGCGTCAGCTCCTGCGGAACCCCCGCACGATGGAGCGAAGCCTGCCGAGGTAGTCACCGATGGGCTTTTCCCTCCCGTGGTCGGAAGGGCGGTAGTAGACGGCGTCGAGCACGTCGTCGGGCGGGTACTGCTGCGCGACGACGCCCCGGGGGTCCGAGTGCGGGTACGCGTAGCCGACGGCGTTGCCGATCGCCTTCGCACCCGCGTAGTGGCCGTCACGCAGGTGCGGTGGGACGGGGCCGGTCCGGCCCTTCCGCACATCCGCGAGCGCCTCGTCGATGGCGGTGATGACGGAGTTCGACTTCGGGGCCGTCGCCAGGTGTATGACGGCCTGCGCCAGCGGCAGGCGGCCCTCCGGCAGGCCGATGAGCTGGACGGCCTCCGCCGCCGCGACGGCGGTCTGCAGGCACGTCGGGTCCGCCATGCCCACGTCTTCGCTGGCCAGGATGACGATGCGGCGCGCGATGAACCGGGGGTCCTCCCCGCCCTCGATCATGCGGGCGAGGTAGTGCAGGGCGGCGTCGACGTCGGAGCCGCGCACCGACTTGATGAAGGCGCTGGTGACGTCGTAATGCTGGTCCCCGTCGCGGTCGTAGCGCACCGTCGCGCGATCGATGGCGCGCTCGACGGCGGCGGCGTCGAGCGCGCCCCCGTCAGGCAACCCCTCGGCGGCGGCCTCCAGGTACGTCAGGCAGCGGCGCGCGTCGCCGGCGGACAGGGCGACGAGGTGTGCGAGGCCGTCGTCGGCAAGCTCCACCCTTCCGGCCAGGCCCCGCTCGTCGCGGACGGCGCGGCGGAGCAGCTCGGCGACGTCGTCGTCGCCCAGGGGCTCCAGCTGCAGCAGCAGCGACCGGGACAGCAGCGGCGAGACGACGGAGAACGATGGGTTCTCCGTCGTCGCGGCCACGAGGAGCACCGTCCGGTTCTCCACCGCGCCGAGCAGGGCGTCCTGCTGGGTCTTGCTGAAGCGGTGGACCTCGTCGATGAACAGCACCGTGCGGGAGCCGTCGCGGACCAGCCGCCGCCGCGCCCGCTCGATGACGGCGCGGACCTCCTTCACGCCGGAGTTCAGCGCGGACAGCGCCTCGAACTCGCGGCCCGTCGACGTGGAGATGAGCCCCGCCAGCGTGGTCTTGCCGGTGCCGGGCGGGCCGAAAAGGATGACGGAGGCGTCGCCGCCGCCTTCGATGAGCCGGCGCAGCGGGCGCCCCTCGCCGAGCAGGTGGGACTGACCGACGATCTCGTCGAGTGTCCGCGGCCGCATCCGCACCGCCAGCGGCGCGTGCGCGCCGGGGTGGAAGTAATCGGAGCCGTCGGATTGCGGGGCGCCGCCCGCCCCGGAGGCGCCCGTGGAACCGCCGGCACCCGAGGCAGCTGCCGGGCGCGCGGGCTCGTCGAACAGGCCGGGGCCGTCCGTCATCGGGGCGCGGCCTCCCCGCCGCCGGACGCCGGGAGCGACAGGGGGCGGCCCGCGGGACGCGGCGTGCACAGCGCGGCCACGTCGTCGGCGAAACCGGGCAGGCCGGCGAAGCCGTCGCCGCGACCGGCGGCCCAGGCGTGCAGCACGCGGGCGGTGGAGGCGACGGACCTGCCGACGGATCGGTCCATCTCACCGCCGGCGGCCTCCGCCCCGGCCGCGAGGACGCGGGCCATGTGGGCGACGACGCCGTGGTCGCGGTCGTCGACGTCCATGCCGCGGGCGGTGAGCTCCCTCTCGATCGCCGCCTCCGCGCCGAGCCCCTCCTCCACCGAGTCGATGTGGAGGATCGTCACCATGATGAGCGTCCAGCCCAGCAGCCCGACGGTAATGCGCTGGTGGAGCGTGTCCTCCTCCTCGATGTCCGGCCAGGTGCGACGCACCTCGGACATCCAGGAATCGAGGAAGACGCGGACCTCCGCCTCCGACAGCGGCGCGATGAGCGGGTTGCGCGGAAAACCCGCGATGATGTTGGCCAGGTCGAAGCCGACGTCGCGGTAGCCCGCCCACTCGAAGTCCAGGACGTTGACGGCGCCGCCGCCGAACAGGATGTTGTCCGGCAGCAGCTCGAACGGCGTGAACGCACGGTGGAAGCCGTCGGTGATGCGCCGGACGGCCTCCTCCACGAGCGCGCGGACGTCGTGCGGGACGTCGACGCCGCGGTGCTCCAGCAGCGCCAGGCCGAGGTCGATGGAGCGGACGATGCCGCGGTCGCGGCCGCCGAGCACCAGGCCCGGCATGCCGCGGTGGGCGCGCCACATCCGCCGGGCCAGCGAGTCGAAGCCCGCCTCCCGGTCGGCGGTGCCGGCGTGCATGCGCCCGAGGGCGTGGCCGAGCATCCGCAGCGCCGTGGTGCGGCGCTGGGGATCGCCGTCGCGGCGGGCCAGGACCTCCGTGTACGTCTCGCCCTCGCCGCAGTCGGAGATGATCAGCAGGCGCCGGTCGACGTCGTGCGCGAGCAGCATCGGCCCCGGCCGCACCTGCTCCGGCAGGGCGGTCGTGAACTGGTACGCCGCGACCTCGCGCAGCACCGCGGGTTCGACGCCCCGCGCGGCCGACGGGGGCATCTGCTTGACGACGACGGACCGCTCCGGCACGAACGGATTCGGCGCGACCCGGACGCGCAGCACGAGCGCGTCGCCGGAGCCGCCGAGATCCTCGGGATCACCAAGCTCCGGGTGGCCCCCGAAACGGCTGGCCAGCAGATCCGCGGCGGCGTCGAGCAGGGCGCCGACGTCAGTCGCGTCGTCGGGCAGCGCTGGGGCATCCACGATGGTCCTCGCCGCCACCTACGCGTCGCCGGCGGCGCCGGCGTCCTTCGGCTGCGCGGCCTGCTTCGGCTTCGCGTCGATGCCGGCCTCGCGGCGCTGCGCGGCCGTGATGGGCGCCGGGGCGTCGGTCAGCGGATCGACGCCGCCGCCGGACTTCGGGAAGGCGATGACCTCGCGGATGGAGTCGACGCCGGCCAGGAGGCTGATGATGCGATCCCAGCCGAAGGCGATGCCGCCGTGCGGCGGGGCGCCGAAGGCGAAGGCGTCGAGCAGGAAGCCGAACTTCTCGCGGGCCTCCTCCGCGCCGATGCCCATGACCTTGAAGACGCGCTCCTGGACGTCGCGGCGGTGGATTCGGATGGAGCCGCCGCCGATCTCGTTGCCGTTGCAGACGATGTCGTAGGCGTAGGACAGCGCGTTGCCCGGGTCCTGGTCGAAGGTGTCCAGGTGGTCCGGCTTGGGCGAGGTGAACGCGTGGTGGACGGCGGTCCAGGCCGAATGCCCCAGGGCGACGTCGCCGGAGGCCTTCGCGTCGGCGGACGGCTCGAACATCGGGGCGTCGACGACCCAGGTGAAAGCCCACTCGTCCGGGTCGATGAGGCCCAGCTTCTCCGCGATGGCGCCGCGGGCGGCGCCGAGCAGGGCACGAGAGGACTTCACGTCGCCGGCCGCGAAGAAGATGCAGTCGCCCGGCTTGGCCCCGACGTGGGCGGCGATGCCCTCGCGCTCGGCGTCCGTGATGTTCTTGGCGACGGGACCACCCGGCACGCCGTCCTCGCCGACGAGGATGTACGCGAGCCCCTTGGCGCCGCGCTGGCGCGCCCACTCCTGCCACGCGTCGAGCTGGCGACGCGGCTGGGAGGCGCCGCCCTCCATGACGACGGCGCCGACGTACTCGTTCTGGAATACCCGGAACGTCGTGTTCCTGAAGAACTCCGTGCAATCGACCAGCGGGATGTCGAAGCGCAGGTCCGGCTTGTCGGAGCCGTAGCGCTCCATCGCGTGCGCGTAGGTCATGCGCGGGAACGGCGTCTGCACCTCGATGCCTGCGGCGGCCCACACGGCGGCGAGCACCTCCTCCGCCAGCGCGATGACGTCCTCCTGGTCCGCGAAGCTCATCTCGACGTCCAGCTGGGTGAACTCCGGCTGGCGGTCGGCGCGGAAATCCTCGTCACGGTAGCAGCGGGCGATCTGGTAGTAGCGCTCCATGCCCCCGACCATGAGCAGCTGCTTGAACAGCTGCGGCGACTGCGGCAGGGCGTAGAAGGTGCCCGGGCGCAGGCGGGCCGGGACCAGGAAGTCGCGGGCGCCCTCCGGGGTGGAGCGCGTCAGCGTCGGGGTCTCGATCTCGGTGAAGTCATGGGAGTCCAGGACGGCGCGGGCGGCGCGGTTGGCGGCGGCGCGCAGGCGCAGCGCCTTCGCCGGGCCCTCGCGGCGCAGGTCCAGGTAGCGGTAGCGCAGGCGGGTCTCCTCGCCGACCTCGTTCGCGCTCGACTGGTCGTCCAGCTGGAACGGCAGCGGGGCGGAAGAGTTGAGGATCTCCAGGTCGGAGACGTTGACCTCGATGGCCCCGGAGGCGAGGTTCGGGTTCTCGGAGCCCTCCGGGCGCAGCTCGACGACGCCGGTGACCTTGATGCAGTACTCGCTGCGCAGGTGATGGGCGCGCTCGGCGACCTCGGACTCGCGGAAGACGACCTGGGCGATGCCGGAGCGATCCCGCAGGTCGATGAAGATAACGCCGCCGTGGTCGCGGCGGCGCGCGACCCATCCGGTCAGGGTGACGGTCGATCCGGCCTGCTCGGCGCGGAGCTCTCCGGCGAGATGCGTACGCAGCACTGCGGGGTTTCCTTCCAGCTGTTCGTCAGTGTCCCGGGCCCGCCGGTCTGCGGCGGGCGCACGGGTTATGCAGTGTACCCGCCGGAGTGCGCGCCGTCGGCCCCGGGCCGTGCCATACTTGCGGGCATGACGTTCTCCGAGGGATTCCGCAAGAGCGCCGACCGCGCGAGCACCGGCGGCGGTGTGGGCCGCGGCGGCATCGCCGTCGGCGGCGGACTCGGTGGCATTCTGCTCGTGGGCGTCTACCTCCTGCTCGGCGGCGACCCGGCCGCGCTGACGCAGAACGACGGCACCGGCGCGCAGGGCGGCGGCCAGGCCCAGAACCAGGGCCTGGAGCACTGCAGGACCGGCGCGGACGCCAACGAGCACGTCGACTGCCGCATCGAATTCACCGGCATCTCCCTCGATCGCGTGTGGGGCGAGCAGCTACCCGCGCAGGCGGGCATCGAGTACACGGCCCCCGGCATCGTCATCTTCGACGGCTCCACGCGATCGGCATGCGGCACCGCCTCCGCAGGCACGGGCCCGTTCTACTGCCCGGCCGACGAGACCAGCTACTACGACGTCTCCTTCTTCAACCAGCTTCAGCGCCTCGGCGGCGGCTCCGGGCCCCTGTCCCAGGAGTACGTCGTCGCCCACGAGTTCGGCCACCACATCCAGAAGCTCGAGGGCACGCTGCACCTGTCGGACTACAACAACCCGGGCGCGGACTCCGACGCGGTGCGCATTGAGCTCCAGGCGGACTGCTACGCCGGCATCTGGGCCCACCACGCCGACGACGGCCCGGACGCCATCCTGGAGCCGCTCACCGACGAACAGGTCCGTGACGCGATGGCCACCGCCCGCGCGATCGGCGACGACGCCATCCAGTCCCACTCCGGCGGCGGCGTGAACCCCGATCAGTGGACCCACGGCTCCTCCGAGCAGCGCGAGAAGGCGTTTCTCACCGGGTACCGCACCGGCGACATGAGGGCCTGCGACACGCTGGGCCGCGAAGGCGCCTACCGCTGATCCCGCGGCCCCGGGCTGGGGCGGCGCCCGGGGCGTCGTCACGCGGCGCGCGCACCCGAACCACGGCGCACCTCCGCGCGATCCGGCGCTGCGTCCACCCGCGGGCCCGGCTACGCTCGGGCGGCATGACGATCAGCGCGCTGGACATGTTCTCCATCGGGATCGGCCCCTCGTCATCCCACACCGTCGGCCCGATGAGAGCGGCCGCCGCCTTCGCCGCGGCGGCACCGGAGGGGACGGCGGCGGTCGACGTCGTCCTGCGCGGCTCCCTGGCTGCCACCGGCCGCGGGCACGGCACCGACCGCGCCGTCGTCCTGGGCCTCGGGGGCAATTCGCCGGAGGACGTGGACCCGCAGGCCTCCCCCGCCCCGGGTTCCCCGGTGCCCGCGGAGGGAACGGCGCAGGGGCCCGCGCGGACCATCCGCTACCGGCTGGCGTTCGACGCGGTGCCGCTGCCGGGCCACCCGAACGGGATGATCCTCGCTGCCCGCGACGTCGACGGCGCGGTGCTGGCAGAGGAGGACTGGTACTCCGTGGGCGGCGGCTTCATCCTCTCCGGCCGGGAGATCCGCGCGGCGGGCCCGCTCGGCTCCGGCGCGTCCACCACCGGGCGCGACGCCGACGTACCCTTCCCCTTCACCACCGGCCGGGCGCTGATGGACCAGTGCGACACCCACGGCCTCGACATCGCCGGACTCATGTTGGCCAACGAAAGCGCGCTGCACGGCTCCGAGGCCGTGGTCACGGAGCACCTGGACCGGGTGTGGGAGGTCATGCGCGGCTGCGTCGCCGCCGGCACCGAGGCCCGCGGGACGCTGCCCGGCGGCCTGCACGTGCAGCGCCGTGCCGCATCGCTGCGCGACAGCCTGCGCGCGCAGACCGGCCGGCGGGGCGTCGACCCCCTGCACGCGATGGAATGGGTGAACCTCTACGCGCTGGCGGTCAACGAGGAGAACGCGGCGGGCGGGCGCGTCGTCACCGCCCCCACCAACGGCGCGGCCGGCATCATCCCCGCCGTCATGCACTACGCGCTGGACTTCGAGGACGGCTTCGACGCGGAGGCGGCCCGCGTGTTCCTGCTCACGGCGGGGGCGATCGGCGTGATCATCAAGGAGAACGCCTCCATCAGCGGCGCTGAGGTCGGCTGCCAGGGCGAGGTGGGATCCGCGTGCGCGATGGCCGCGGCCGGGCTGTGCGCGTTCCTCGGCGGCAAGCCGTGGCAGGTCGAGCGCGCCGCGGAGGTCGGTCTCGAGCACAACCTCGGCCTCACCTGCGATCCCGTCGGCGGGCTGGTGCAGGTGCCCTGCATCGAACGCAACGCGATGGCGGCGGTGAAGGCCATCAACGCGGCGCGGCTGGCCATGCACTCCAATGGGGCGCATGTCATCAGCCTCGACGCAGCCGTGCGCACGATGGCCGAAACCGGCCGCGACATGCTGGACAAGTACAAGGAGACCGCGGCGGGCGGGCTGGCCGTCAACCTCACCGTGTGCTGACGCGGCCCCGGTCCTCATCGCGCATCGCGGATTCGGCGCATGTGGCGCCGGGCCGGGACGCTACGATTCACCCGTGACGAAGCCACTGACCACACCGGGGTCGCCGGAGGCGGCCGACCATCCCGTCAATCAGTACCCGGGGCACCTGAAGGCGCTCATCCTCGGATTCCAGCACGTCCTGGCCGCGTACGCGGGAGCCGTCGCGGTCCCCCTGTTCGTCGGCTGGGCGCTGGTCGACGCGGGGAGGATGTCCCCGTCGGACATCCCGCACCTCATCGCCGCCGATCTGTTCGTCGCCGGCATCGCGACGATCGTCCAGTCGGTGGGCCTCTGGCGCTTCGGCGTCCGACTGCCGCTCATCCAGGGCTGCACGTTCTCCGCGGCCATCCCGATGGTCACCATCGGCGGCACCTACGGCGTGCCGGCCATTTACGGCGCCGTCATCGCCTCGGGCGTGTTCATGATGGTCTTCGCGCCACTGTTCGCCTCCCTGCTGCGGTTGTTCCCGCCGCTGGTGACCGGCACGGTGCTGCTCATCATCGGCACGACGCTCATGCCGGTGGCGGCCGACTGGGTCGGCGGCGGCGCGGCCGTGAAGGGCACCGACGCCTACGGCACGCCGCAGAACCTGGCCATCGCCTTCTTCGTGCTGGCCTTCATCCTGGTCATCGATCGTTGGGGGCCGCCGATGCTGTCGCGCATCGCGGTGCTGCTCGGGCTGATCGTCGGCCTGCTGGTCTGCATCCCGCTGGGCATGGTCGACTGGTCCGGCACCGCCGAGTCCCCCGCCCTCGGCCTGACCACCCCGTTCTACTTCGGCCTGCCGGAGTTCGTGCCCGCCGCCGTTCTGGCGATGTGCATCGTATCCCTGGTGACGATGGTCGAGGCCACCGGCGACGTCCTGGCCATCGGCGAGATCACCGACGCCAAGGTCGACGACCGCCGCATCGCCGACACACTGCGCGCCGACGGCGCCGCGACGGTCCTCGGCGGCATCTTCAACACCTTCCAGTACACCGCGTTCGCGCAGAACATCGGCGTGCTGAGCCTCACCGGCGTCCGCTCCCGCTGGGTCACCGCGGTCGCCGGCGGCTTCCTCATCATCCTCGGCCTCCTGCCGAAGACCGCCGCCATCGTCGCGGCCATCCCCGCCCCGGTCCTCGGCGGCGCGGGCATCGCCCTGTTCGGCATGGTCGCCGCCGCCGGCGTGCGCACGCTGTCGGGCGTGAAGTTCACGGAGTCCAACATCGTGGTCGTCGCCGTGCCGCTGGCCCTGGGCCTGCTGCCGGCCGTCGCGCCGTCGCTGTTCTCCTCGCTGCCGGCGTGGTCCCAGACGTTCCTGTCGTCGGGCATCGTGATCGGCTCCGTGGCGGCAATCCTGCTCAACCTCATGTTCAACACCGGCGCCCGCGCCCCGAAATCGGCGCCGGAGACCGCGCACGACACGTTCCGCGGCAAGCTCAACCTCGCCGACGCCGACCACGACGGCTTCGGCGGGGTGGCGGGCCGACGGGTCAGCGGGTGATGACGCGGAGGCCGAGCTGCGCCGCCGCGGCCCCCTCGACGAGCTCCGCGTAGGATTCGTCGGGCACGTTGATGCCCACGCTGCCGAGGATGCCGACGGCGGCGATGCCGCCGTCCTTTCCCGTCGTCCACACCGGCGATCCGCTGTCGCCCTCGATCGCCGTGACCCCGAACGCGATGTCGGTTGGGTGCCACACGCCGCCCTCGACGCCGCGGCGTTCCCCGCAGGCGACGCCGGACATCTGGCCGGCGAAGCACAGCTCGGGCCCCTCCCGGAGGACGTCCCACGGCATCGCGACGGATGACGGGGCCCGATCGGGCCCGATGATCGCCGGGTCCGCCGACGATGGATCGTCGAGTGCGATGAACCCCAGATCCAGGTCCCGGACATACGGGCCGTCGTCGCGCGACTCCGTGAAACGACCGATGACGGCGGGGCCCATGAACGTGTCGACGGCGACCTCATCGCCCACGTCCCCGCAGTGGCCGGCGGTGAGGAACCCGATCCGGCCCTCCGGATCCTCCGCCATGAAGCCGAAGGTGCAGGTCGTGTCCGCGTCGACGTTGACGTAGGAGCCGCCGGGCCGGGGCTTCGCCGTGAACTCGGCGTCCTCTCCGGCGAACGCCGAGACCAGCACCATCAGCCCGACGGTCACAGCACCTATCGCGATGAGGCCCACGGCGGCCGCGAGGCAGCCGGACGCGCCGCCGCGACCACGGCGGGGAGCCGGCGGGAGGGGCGGCAGGGGTTGCGGGGGCCAGGCCCCGGGGCCGCCGTAGCCGGGGTCGGGGCGGCCGTGCCATCCGGGTCCGGGTGGCCCGGGCGGTGGGGCGGCGGGCATAGCGCAATCATGCCACGCCGGCGCACCGGTACCGCTGCGCATCCACCACGGCACCGGAGCGTTATGGCGCACGGGCCGGCCTTTCGCCGGTCTTCCTTTGAAAGACACCGCGGATCCGCCCGGATGTAACCCCCCGTTCGCCCATCGAACCTATCGTTCCGGCCGCGCTCATGTGCGTGGTGCATGCCGACCACGACCGCGCGGTCCGCCGCGGAGCGCGCGAACCACCCGACCCCGAGCGCTCATGCAGCGGAAAGGAACGGCAATGCCGACGAAAGACGCGAACCCGGCGGTCATGACGACCGCCGAGGGGAACAAGACCGACTGGGGGTGGCACCTCTGCTTCGGCGGCCTCCTCGTCGTCACCCTCATCGCCTTCATCATGTGGGGCAACGGGTACGTGAACGACGGCGCCCACGTCATCCTGCTGGTCACCGCGATCATCTTCGCCGTCTTCATGGCCTTCAACATCGGCGGCAACGACGTCGCCAACTCCTTCGGCACCTCGGTCGGCGCGGGCACGCTGTCGCTGAAGCAGGCGCTCGTCGTCGCCGCGATCTTCGAGGTCTCCGGTGCCGTCCTCGCCGGCGGCGAGGTCACGGACACGGTGCGCTCCGGCATCGTCGACCTCAACGCCATCGACGGGCTGGACCCGATGGAGTTCGTCTACATCATGATGGCGGCGCTCCTCGGGGCGGCGATCTGGCTTCTGGTGGCCACCCGCATGGGCTGGCCGGTGTCGACCACCCACTCCATCGTCGGCGGCATCGTCGGCGCCGCGCTGACCGTCGGCTTCATCACGGGCAAGGGCGGTTGGAGCATGGTCCAGTGGGACGAGATCGGCAAGATCGCCATCTCCTGGGTCCTCTCCCCCGTCCTGGGTGGCCTGGCCGCCTGGCTGCTGTTCAGCTGGATCAAGCGCGCGATCCTCGTCTACAACGAGACCGCCGACAAGCGCCTGCGCGACATCAAGGTCCGCCGCGCCGAATTGCGCGAGGCGCACAAGAAGAGCTTCGAGCGCCTCACCGAGCTGCAGCAGATCTCCTACACCAACGCGATGGCCCGCGATGCCGCCGTCATCGCCGAGGAGGACTTCGACCCGGACAGCCTCGAGTCCGACTACTACAGGGAACTGCACGCCCTCAACAAGGAAGCCGACGATCTTGACGCCCACCACGCGCTCGAGCAGTGGGTGCCGCTGCTGGCCGCCCTGGGCGCGGTCATCATCACCGCGATGATGCTGTTCAAGGGCCTGAAGAACCTGTCCGTCGACTTCAGCGCGCTGCAGAATCTCCTCATCATGGGCATGGTCGGCGCCGCGGTGTGGATGGCCGTCTTCATCTTCGCGAAGACCCTGAAGAAGCATTCGCTGTCCCGGTCCACGTTCCTTCTGTTCTCCTGGATGCAGGTGTTCACCGCCTCCGCGTTCGCGTTCTCCCACGGCTCGAACGACATCGCCAACGCCATCGGCCCGTTCGTCGCCGTCCTCGACGTGCTGAAGACCGGCGAGATCCGGGACGAGGCCACGGTGCCGGTCGCCGTCATGGTCGCGATGGGCATCGCGCTGATCTCCGGCCTCTGGTTCATCGGCCGCTACGTCATCAAGACCGTCGGTTCCGGCCTGACCGAGATGCACCCGTCGTCCGGCTTCGCCGCCGAGCTCTCCGCCGCGGCCGTCGTCATGGCAGCTTCGCTGGCCGGTCTGCCGGTCTCCTCGACCCACATCCTCATCGGCGCGGTCCTCGGCGTCGGCATCGTCAACCGGGCCGCGAACTGGAACCTGATGAAGCCCATCGCGCTGGCCTGGGTCATCACCCTGCCGTCGGCGGCCCTCATCGCCGCGGCCACGGTGTCCGTCCTGCGGGTCGTCTTCTGACCAACAGCGCGCCGGCGGCCTTCCCGCCGCCGGGCACGCGACCTCTCGCCGCAGCGCATGGGGCACGAAGGCGGAACGACTGAAGCTGTCGACGGCGACGACCCTCATCACCACCAACGACCCGGTGAAGATTGCCGAGGACTTCGCCTTCCTCCAGCATCTCTCCGGCGGTCGGGTCGATCTCATGATGGGCCGCGGCAACACCGGACCGGTCTACCAGTGGTTCGGCAAGGACATCCGCCAGGGAATCCCCCTCGCCGTGGAGAACTACCACCTGCTGCGGCGCCTCTGGCGCGAGCGGCCGCTCAACTGGTCCGGCCAGTTCCGCACGCCGCTGCAGGGCTACGTCTCCACCCCGTGGCCGCTACAACACCTTCTGGAACAAGGAGCACACGGCGAAGATGGTGGGCATCTACCGCCGCGAATTCGAGCGCTACGGCCACGGGGGCGCCGAACAGGCCATCGTCGACACGGCAGCTGGCCGACATGCTCGCCGACGCCTCCGTCGCCGCGATCACCAGCCACGGCGAGGCCACGGCGTCGCTCCACTGAACGCGCGCGTCGATCGCGCGGCCGGCCGTCCGGCGCGGGCGTCGAGGAGACGGGGGCCTCCTTCGACTCGCTCCTGCGTGGGCACATGGGCTGACACTTGTCCACGGCCGGATCCCCATCCACCATCGCCGCCGTCGGCCCGCGCACGCGAGCAGGCGATGTCGGGCCCGCCCGTACGATGCGGCGCATGGGGAATCGACGAGACGTCATCCGCGGCCGCATCCGCGCTCTGCTCAATCAGGCGGCCGACCAGGAGGGCACGCCGGAGGGGGAAATCTTCGAGGCGAAGGCGCTGGAGCTCCTCGTCCGCCACGGGCTCACGGAACAGGATCTGCTGGACGGGGATGCCGCCGATCCGCGGGAGATCGTGGAGCGCACCGTCGAGGTGACCGGGAGCTACCTCCCCCAACGCCTCGGCCTGTTCGGGGCACTGGCGTCGGCGCTTCACTGCGCCTGCGCCACGCGCCCGCTCGGGGGCTC
>JAEWGK010000284.1 GCA_023388385.1 Actinomycetes bacterium
CGGATCCGGCACGAGGTCCTCGGAGCGGATGCCGACGACGACCTCCCGGCCGTCGCCACCGGCCGCGGCGCGCAGGTGGCCCGGCAGCTCGACGACGCCGGAGCCGGCCAGCGCGACCGCGCCGCAGGACACCTTCGCGTCGAAGAGGTTCATCGACGGCGAGCCCAGGAAACCCGCCACGAAGGCGTTGACCGGGCGGGTGTACAGTTCCTCCGGGGTGCCGACCTGCTGGAGGACGCCGCCCTCCAGCACCGCGACGCGGTCGCCCATCGTCATCGCCTCGACCTGGTCGTGGGTGACGTAGACGGTGGTCGTGCCCAGGCGGCGCTGCAGCGCCGAGATCTCGCCGCGCGTGGAGACGCGCAGCTTGGCGTCCAGGTTGGACAGGGGCTCGTCCATGCAGAACACGGCGGGCTCGCGGACGATGGCGCGGCCCATGGCCACGCGCTGGCGCTGGCCGCCGGACAGGGCGGCCGGCTTGCGGCCCAGGTACTCCTCCAGCTGAAGGATGCGCGCCGCCTCCTTCACGCGCTCCGCGATGACGGCCTTGTCGACCTTGCGGTTGCGCAGGGCGAAGCTCATGTTCTGCGCCACCGTCATGTTGGGGTACAGCGCGTAGTTCTGGAAGACCATCGCGACGTCGCGGTCCCGCGGCGCGACGGCGGTGGCGTCACGGCCGCCGATGAGGATGCGGCCGCGGTCGACGGGCTCCAGCCCGGCGAGCATCCGCAGCGACGTCGACTTGCCGCAGCCGGACGGGCCGACCAGCACGAGGAACTCGCCGTCTGCGATGTCGAGGTCAAGCGAGTCGACGGCGGGCTTCTCCGCGTCCTTGTCGAAGATCCTGGTCGCGCCGTCGAAGGTGATGGAGGCCATGTCCGTCTCCGTTTCTGGTCTGTTGTGTCGTGGGATGGGGTCGCCGAGTGGGGCGGGGCTACAGCTTCGGCTTGATGTCGCGCTCGAAGGTGGTGGTCAGGCGGGCCTGCAGGTCCTCCATGGTCTTCTGGACCGGGGCGCCGGACAGCAGGATGGACTCCAGGGAGTCGCCGATGGCGCGGTCGCCGCCCGGGATGAAGACGCGAACGTTGTCCTGCACGCGGGTGTGCGGCAGCTGCTCGACGGCGGTGCGCGCGTTCGGGTTCTCGTCCATGTACGCGACGTGCTCCGGGTCCTCGACCGCGGCGGAGCGGACCGGCATGTAGCCGACCTCGCGGGACCAGTACGCGGTGTTCTCCACGTTGGTGATGAAGTCGATGAATTTCGCGGCGTTGATCTGGCGCTCCTCCGGGATGGAGGCCGGGATGGCCAGGCCGGCGCCTCCGGTCGGGCAGCCGCCGTCGCCGTGCGGATTCGGCAGGAAGGCGGTGCCGACCTCGAACTTCGCGGTCTCGGTGATGCCCGCCAGGTCACCGGTGGAGGCGACGACGGAGCCGAGGACACCGGTGCCGAACTCGTTGGACAGGTCGTTGGAGACCGTGGCCCAGCCGTCGTCGACGGTGGACTTCAGCCACTCGACGCCCTTGAGGGTCTCCGAGGAGGTGAGCTTCATGTCCCACTCGTCGGAGTAGGAGCCGCCCATGGTCCACAACGGGCCCTCGAAGGTCCAGGACAGGTAGTCGACGGCGTTGCCCCAGCCGTGGGCGAAGCCGCCGTCCATGCGCTCCTGGAGCTTCTTGCCCCACTCCGTCATCTCGTCCCAGGTCTCCGGGCCGCGGTCCGGCAGACCGGCGGCGGCCCACAGGTCCTTGTTGTAGTAGAACAGCGGAGTCGAGCGGGCGAACGGCATGGCGTAGTGGCCGCCGTCCAGGTTGTAGTCCCCGTACAGGGACGGGACGAAGGTGGAGGTGTCGATGCCGGCCTTCGGGGCGATGTCGTCGATGTTCGCGATCTGCTTGTTCAGCGCGAAGTTGAACCACCACACGTCGGACAGGACGACGAGGTCCGGCAGGTCAGAGCCGGTGAGGGCGGCATTGAACTTCTGCGCGATCTCCTCGTAGTTCGCGCCGCCGTCGACCAGGCGGACCTTGAGGTCCGGGTTGGCCTCCTCGAAGCGGCGGATGAGCTCCTCCTCGACCGCCTTGGAGGACGCCGGGTGGTTGGACCACCAGACGATGGTGTTAGGGTCGGACTCGGCCTTGCCGGCGGAGCCGCCGGTGCCGGCGCAGGCGGCGAGCGTGGCGCCGGCGCCGGTCAGGCCCATGAGGGCGAGGAAGCTGCGGCGGTCGAGGGCCGGGAGGCGGCGGGGGTTGATGGAATTCACGGTGACGTTCCTTCGGGTGGGGTGTGCGGTGGGTCGGGGCCGGCGGATGCCGGGCCACGGTGGCCGCTGGCGGGGGCCCGCCTGCGGTGTCGGTGTGCGCGCGCCGCGTCGCCGCCCGGAGGGGGTCCCCCGGGCGGCAGGGCTCAGCCCTTCACGGCGCCCGAGGTCAGGCCCTTGATCATGTACTTGTTCAGGGCGAGGAACAGGAGGAGGACCGGGATCATCGTCATGATGGTCGCCGCCATGACGGGGCCCCAGTTCGAGATGCCGTCGTTGTTCTGCAACATGGTCAGGCCGACCGGCAGCGTCGCGGACCGCGACGTCTCCGCCATCAGGAATGGCCACAGGTACTGGTTCCACTCGTTGACGACGGTGATCATCGAGAACGCGACGAGCGTCGGCAGCGAGATGGGCAGCAGCACCTGGAACAGCAGGCGGAACGGCCCGGCGCCGTCCATGCGCGCCGCCTCCACGATTTCCCGGGGGATGGACATGAAGTGGTTGCGCATGAGGAATGTGCCGAAGGCGATGCCCGCCAGCGGCACGATGATGCCGGTGTACGTGTCGCGCCAGCCCAGCTGGCTGGCCAGGGCGTAGTTCGAGATCACCGTGACCTCGCTGGGCACCATCAGCGCCGAGATGACGATGATGAAGACGATGTTGCGGCCCGGGAACCGCAGGATCGCCAGGGCGTACGCGGAGATGACGCCCAGGATGATCTTGATGGTGCACAGCACCACCGTGATGACGATGGAGTTGATGAAGTAGTCCGCGAAGTCGACGCGCGTGAAGACGTCGCGGTAGTTCTCCCAGCGGAACTCCGTGGGCCACCACCGCGCCGGAACGCTGTAGATCTCCCCGTGGGACTTGAAGCTGGTGAGGACGATCCAGACGAGGGGCACGCCGATGAAGAGGATCGCCAGGGCCATGCCCAGGTATCCGACGACCTTCCAGCCGGTGCCGCGTTCGGTGCCGATCACTTGACGTTCTCCTTGTCCATCATGCGGACCTGGATGAGGGTCACGACGAGCAGGATGAGGAAGAGGATGGTCGCCACAGTCGCGCCGTAGCCGGCGCGGAAGTTGACGAACGTCTCCCGGTAAATCTGGAACACCAGCGTCGTGGTGCCGTCGCCCTGCGGCCCACCCCTGGTCATCGTGTTGATGATGTCGAACACCTGCACCGAGTTGAGGGTGACGGTGATCGACAGGAAGAAGGTGGTGGGCCGCAGCTGCGGCAGGGTGACGCGCCAGAAGCGGGTCCACGCGGGGGCGCCGTCGATGGCCGCGGCCTCCGCCAGGTCCTTGTTCAGGCCCTGCAGGGCGGCCAGGTAGATGACGAAGGCGTAGCCGAGGTTCTTCCAGACGAAGGTGAAGGTCACCATCACCAGCGCCCAGAACGGGTCCTGGTACCACTGCGGGCCGTTCACGCCGATGCGGTGGAACAGGTCGGCGACCAGGCCGAACGTCGGGTCGAAGACGAACTGGAAGGCGACGCCGATGGCGGCGCCGGAGATGACGAACGGCGCGAACACCATCGACCGGACGACGTTGCGGCCCTTCAGCCTCTGGTCCAGCAGCAGCGCCAAGCCGAGGCCGAGCGCCATCGAGCCGGCGACAGCGAAGAAGGTGAAGAACACGGTGTTGCCGACGACGCGCAGCGTGTCATCGCGCGTGAACCACTCGACGTAGTTGTCGAATCCGATGAACGTCGAGGTCGGCGAGGAGATGTTCCAGTCGAAGAAGGACAGCCGGATGTTGTCGATCAGCGGCCGGTAGGTCCACACCGCCAGCAGGATCAGGTTGGGGGCGAGCAGGAGCGCGGCGAGAAGCCACTCCCCGCGCCTCGCGCGGCGCGCCTTCGCCTCCAGCGCCCTCGTATCGCCGTTCGTTTCAGCCACGAGGGGGCATTGTCCACCAGGCGGGTTACCGGGCAGGCAACCCCCGTTTACGGGCAATCGGGCATCTGCTGAATCAAAGAAGATGCCCGAATGAACATCCGGTTGCGCGTCGCTTCACCCCCGGAATGAGCCCGGCGACGCGCACGCCCCGCCCCGCACACCTCGGCCCGCACGGCCGGCGACGCCCCCCGGCAGGCGGCGTTGATGACCGCCAGTGCACTGTTACCACCCGCACATACCCCATAAGGTATGCTTCCGACATCATCGGATCGCCGCATGGGCGACAACCACGACAGAAAGGACACGTCATGAGCGGGGGCAAGCCGGCCATCGGCACGATCTTCCCGGAGGCGTTCAAGGCCCAGGCGGGCCTGACGCAGGCCATCTGGAGGAAGGGCGAGGAGGCGGGCGTCGGCCGCGACCTCATCGAACTCGTCTACCTGCGCTGCTCGCAGCTCAACGGCTGCGCGTTCTGCCTGGACGTCCACCACCGGGAGGGCCTCAAGGCCGGCCTGACGGAGCTCAAGGCCTCCGTCGTCCCGGCATGGCGCGAGGCGCACGGCATCTTCGACGAGGAGGAGCAGGCCACCCTGGCCATCGCGGAGATCGTCTCCGACCCGGCGCGTGTGCCGTTCACCGAGGAGGAGTACCTCGAGGCCGTCGACGTCCTCGGCGAGGAGCGCGCCGCGGTCCTGGCCTGGGCCGGCATCTGCATGAACGGCTGGAACCGCATGCACGCGGTCTCCGGGACCCCGGTCGGCGGCTGATCCCGCCCCTCGACGCGACCATCACCGAACCCTAGACTGGAGAACCATGGAATCCGTGAAAGTCACCGACGTCCCGTCCGACGCCCAGCTGGTCGACGTCCGCTCCGCCGCCGAGTGGGCCGAGGGCCATGCCGCCCAGGCCATCCACATCCCGATGGAGGAGATCCCCGTCCGCTACGGCGACCTGGATCTCGACCGCGATCTCTACATCATGTGCCGCTCGGGCGGCCGGTCGGCGCAGGTCGTCGACTGGCTGACCCGCAACGGGATCGACTGCGTCAACGTGACCGGCGGCATCATCGACTGGGAGGCCGCCGGTCTGCCCATGAAGACCGGGGCGTAGGCGCCCTCCATCCGGCACGTCCGGCGCGGGCGCGTGATCCGTGGGTCGCGCGCCCGCGCCGTCGTTCGCGTGACGACGCCCCCTCCCCGCGACCCGCCGCGATCCCAAGGAGGCGGATGTTACGGAAATCGCGGGAATACCCCAATGATTGGGCCGATTCACGGGTTGTAGGATCGGGGCCATGCCCGAAACCATGCCCGTTCACGCATCCGATCCCGGATCCGACGACCTCCCCTCCCCACCACCCGCGGTGACGGAATCCGCGACATGGGCCCTCCGGACGCTGTCCCGCGACCTGCGCGCCGCGGTCGACCAGGCCTTGGACGAGGCCCCGGAGCCCGTCTCCCTGCGCGGCTACTGGCTGCTGGAGACCGTCGCCGCCGGCGATCCCCGCGCGCAGCGGGAGCTCGGCGACGCCCTGGGCGTCGACCGCTCCGACATGGTCCGCCTCGTCGACTCCCTGGAGCAGGCCGGCCTGGTGCAGCGCACTCGCGACGACACGGACCGGCGCCGCCGCCTCATCGCCCCCACCGACGCGGGCGAGACCGCGCGCCGCAGCCTGCGCCGCCGCCTGGCCGCCGCGGAGGCCGCCGTGCTGGCC
>JAEWGK010000076.1 GCA_023388385.1 Actinomycetes bacterium
TCGAAGGGCTGTCCCGGGGCCAGGCGGCCGGTCCACGCCGGCGCCGTCGCGCAGGCGGCGATGACCACCAGCGCCATCGCGCCGATGGCCCTCGGGTGCTTTTCCGGGTGCAGCCACGGGGCCAGCAGCGCCGCCCCCTGCGCCCTGCGGCGGTCCGCGCGGCCCTCCCCTTCCTCCGCGGGGGAGGAGGCGGGGCCGCCCGGGGCGCCGTCACGCGCACCACGCGGGAGGTGCGGGGGCAGCACCTGCGCGGCGAGGTGGGCGACGCCCATCAGCAGCGGGATGCGCCACACGGAGTCGAACTTGTGCACGTTGCGCAGCGCGGCGCCGGCGCCGTCCAGGAACGCCCGGCCAGGCTCCTCCAGCGGCGCGAACGGCCACGTCCACGCGGCCATCGCGGCGATGCCGACGGCGCCGACCAGCCACCACGTCCGCCGCGCGGGCATGGACCGCATGGCCAGGCCCGCGACGCCGACGGCCGTCACCGCCATCGTCGCGACGACGAAGAACGGCTCCGACACCAGCGCGTTGCCGCCTTCGCGCTCGACGGAGACGAACGGCGCCCACGACGTCGTGCCGCGCAGCACCTCCGCGAGGTTCAGCCAGCGCGTGGTGACGCCCGCCGATTCGATGTAGTCCGTGAACGGCGGTGAGTACCGGCCGAGCAGCAGCAGCGGCACGAGCCACCAGATGCTCGCCAGGATCGTCGCCGGGATCCACGCCGCCAGCAGGCCCCACGCGCGGGCCCGCGCCGGGCCGAAGAGGCCCGCGGCGAGGACCAGGACGCCGGCGACCACGCACGCCGCCGCCGTCGACGTCGCGTTGACCGCGCCCGTGAGCAGCACCGCCGCCGCCGACGAGAGCGCGCCGCGGATGACCTGCCACCTTGTCGTCGTGCCTGGTCGAGATCGGATGACGCGGACCATCGGAACCGCGATCCACGGGGCCAGGGCGACGGCCCACGCCTCCGAGGAGATCGCGGAGACCGTCGAGATGATGCGCGGCGAGACCGCGTACAGCAGGGCCGCGAGGACCCGGGCGCCGTGCCGGCCGACGCCCGCCGCCTCGGCCAGGCGATAGAAGCCGGTGAAGGCCACGGACAGCAGCAGCGACCACCACAGGGCCTGCGCGATCCACGCGGGCACGTGCGCCGCGTCCGCCAGCGCGAAGAACGCGCCATGCGGGAACAGGTAGCCGTAGGCCTGGTTCTGCAGCTGGCCCAGCGGCATCGTCTCGGACCAGATGGACAGCGAGCGGGCCAGGAACCCCACTGGCTCCTGGGAGAGATCGTGCTTGGTGTCGGCGACGATCCGGCCGGGGGACTGGATGAACGCCAGCAGGATCAGCGGAACCCACCATCCGGCCAGGGCGCGGATCGGCGCCCGGCGGACGGCGGGTTCTGCTGGCACTGTCGTGGCGCGGGTACGGCGGCTAGCGCTCGCCGTACTCGGTGCCGCCGAGCAGGGCGTCCTGCTGCGCGACCTGCTGGGTGGCTTCGGGGATGTCGGTCTGGTGCATGGCCTGGCCGGCGCCGAAGATCAGGGCACCGCCCAGGAGGGCGCCGACGAGGGCGCTGGCCAGGGCGGGGCCCATGCTGCGGCGGGACTCGGACTCGGTCTCGTAGGGCATTCTCGCTCCTTCGGTCGGCGGCCCCTCGGCGGGGCCTGCGCGTGATGGCTGTGGTTGTCGTGGTCTGCGTCGTCGTCCGAGGCCGGCGGGGCGGCTCCGGTGCGCCGCGTGCGCGGCGAATGAAAGGGACTGTAGTACGACAAAATGTTTTGCGGACAATTTCGATGAAATCCGCCGGGGGTGGCGGGACCCCCGCAGGAGCGGAGGTGCGGTGTGGCGCGACGTGCGCGCTGCGGTGCGCGTCGCGCCGCCGACGCCCGCCGCTACTTCTCCGGCGGGACGATGAGCACCGGCTTGCCGGACTTCTTCATCACCGCCTCGGCCGTCGACGTCGACAGCAGTCCGCGCAGCCCGGAGGAGCCGCGCGTGCCCGAGACGATGACGTCGACATCGAGCTCCAGCGCCGCGTCGATGATGGCGGACCAGATGGAGGACTCCGTCTCCACGAGGTACGGCTCCGCGTCGAAGCCGGCCTCCTTCGCCAGGGCAACGCCCTCGCGGGAGATGCGCTCCGCCTCCGCCTGCGCCGGGTCATCGCCGCCGGCGTGGGACCACTCCGGCTGCGGCATCCCCGACGTGCCCGCGGTGCGGGCGGCCTGCCGGCCGACGGGCTCCCAGGCGGTGAGGATGTACGCCGTCTCGACGCGCATGAATCGGTCCGCCGCCTTGATGGCCAGGCGGGCCTCCGCGCTGCCGTCGTAGGCGATCAGCATGGAATCGGTCATTCGGATCGTCTCCTCCTCGGTCGTGCCACCAGCCTAGTGCCGCGGCGCGGACCGGGGCGGGGGTCGTCGGCACGCGCGACGGGGCGACCTTCAGGCACGGCGTGCGTCACACGTCGATGGCGGGGTGGAGCCTGGCGATGGACCAGGTCCTGTCACGGTTGGCCGCCAGCGCGGTAATGCCCAGGAACAGCGCGGTCACCAGGATCATCGCGCCGATGGATATCCAGAGGCGGGCGTCGTATGTGCCGTACATGACCTGGCGGAACGCGTCGACGGCGTACTTCATGGGCATGAACGGGTGGATCCACTGCAGCAGCTGCGGCTGCGTCTCCGTCGGGTAGAGGCCGCCGCAGGAGACCACCTGGACCATGAGCAGCGACAGCGACGTCACGCGGCCGGGCCCGTTGCCCAGCAGGCCGTTGAGCGCCTGGTTGATGGCGGTGAACATGCAGGCCACCATGATGGCCAGTGCGACGACGCCGACGACGGAGTCCGGGCGGAACGGCGTGACGGCCATGGTGAAGCCGACGACGCACAGGGCCTGGAGCGTCGCGATGACGGCACCCGGGGCGAAGCTGTCCAGCGCGGTGCGGATCGGCGATGAGCCGGCGGCGACCTGGCGCTGGGACAGCGGCCGGATGACCAGGTACGTCATGAGGCCGCCGACGAACAGCGCCATCGAGAAGAACATGGGGGCAAGGCCCGCGCCGAAGGTGTTGTCGCCGGCGGTGTTGTTCTGGTTGACCCCGACGGGGCCGCCCATGACGGTCGCCATCTCCTGGCGCTGCTCCGGGTTCCAGTTCGGGACCTGGCCGCTGCCCTCGCGGAGCTTCCTGGCCAGCTGCGAGGCGCCGTCGGCGAGTTGCGCCGAGCCGTCCTCGGCGCGCTGCGTGCCGTCCTTCAGGGCGGTCGAGCCGTCGAGGAGCTGCGTGGCGCCCGTGTTCAGCATGATGGAGCCGGCGTGCAGCCTATCGGCGCCGTCGGCCAGCCGGTGGGCGCCGTCGTCGAGGCGCGCGACGCCGTCGACGAGCCTGCCGATCTGCTCGCCGCTGCCCTCCAACGCCGCCATGCCGGTGTTCAGCTGGGAGTTTGGGTCGTTGAGCTGGCGGTCCAGCATTGCCGCGGTGTCGGCGGCGTTGTTGATGTCGGTGACCATGGGCGAATCCGGCCCCGCGCCGCCGGTGGTGAGGTTCTGCGAGACCTGGTCCAGCTGGCGGACCACGGCCTGGACCTCCGGGGTGTCGATGGGCCGTAGCTGGTCGGCCAGGTTCTTCACGTCCGTCGCCGACTGGGACTGGGTCGTCGCCGCGGCGTTGGCGGCGTCGCGGGCCGCGGACAGGGACTGGTTGGCGCTGGCGGCCGTCGCCCCGGCGTCGTCGAGCTGCCCGGAGAAGGAGGCGATCTGCCCCTGCAGGCCCTCCAGCTTGGCGGCGCCCTCGGTGACCCCGCTGCGCAGTTCGCTCGTGCCGGCGGCGAGCTGGGCGGAGCCGTCGCGCAGCTGCTTCGCGCCGTCGACCAGCTGGGTCGTGCCCTCCTTGTTGCGGACCAGGCCGTCGCGCAGCTGGCCGGCGCCGTCGTCGAGCTGGACCAGTCCGTCGTGCAGCTGATCCGCTCCGTCGGAGACCCGTCCCGCGCCGTCGGCGGCCATGGAGATGCCCATGCCGGCGTTGAGCATGCCGACGAGCAGGCGGTCGACCGCCTGGGCGCCGATCTTGTCGCCCACGGTCTGCAGGACGACGCGCATGGCGTTCTCGCCGATGACGGACGACAGGTAGCCGTTGCGGTCGTTGTAGGTGGCCATGAGCTTCGCCTGCTCCGGCTTGTCGCCGGCGGCGGAGGTCACGGCCTGGGAGAAGTTCTCCGGCAGTTCCACGGAGAAGTAGTACTCGCCGGTGCGGACGCCCTCCATCGCGTCCTGCTTCGACACCAGGTGCCAGTCCATCGCGTCGTTGGCCAGGATGCCGTCGGCGACCTGGGCGCCGGCGTTGACCTCCTGGCCGTTCATCACGGCGCCCCGGTCGGAGTTGACCAGGGCGACCGGCAGGCCGGAGAGGTTGCCGAACGGGTTCCAGAAGGACCACAGGTACAGCGTGGAGTACAGCAGCGGCATCAGCGTGATGGAGATGAGCGTGAGCTTGCCCATCGTGCTGCGGCTGAACCGCCGCAGCTCGTTGCCGACCTTCATCGCGGGGATCACGGGCGGGCCTCCTTCGTCATCGCCTCGGCGACGTCGTCGTGGAACTGGCGGGAGTGGCGGTCGAAGCCGCCGTCGACAGGGTTGATGTGCCCGGCGTCGGTGTCGAGCCGGATCTGGCGGTGGGCCGGGACGAGGTGCTCCGGCAGGGGGTTGACCGCGTTGACGACGACGGGGATGTCGTGCGACAGCTCCACCAGGCGGGATAGCAGCCACAGCCGCTCCTCCAGCTCGCGGACCTGCTCCAGGTCGTCGACGATGAGCATCTCCTGCGGCGTCCCGTGAGCCGGGTGCAGCGCCAGCGCGATGCGCAGCAGGTGCCGGTCCAGGGACGGCAGCTGGGACACGAAGGCGTCCAGCGGCGGCAGGCCGCGGCTGCCGTAGATCGGGCCGGCCAGCTCCTCGAGGTAGGCCTCGTCGACCTTGGGCGGAAACCACAGCGGGCCGCGCGTCCAGTACCGGTACTCCGTCAGCGTCGCACGGACGGTGAGGTTGCGGTCCAGCTCGTCCAGCTGGTCAACGCCGGCGATGGCGACGTGGCGGCGGATGTCCCCCCGGCTGTCCATGCCGAGCACGCGCAGTCGGCCGCCCGGCGGGCGCATCCGCCCGGCGAAGGTGAGCGCCAGGGCGGTGCGGCCCGAGCCGCCGCGCCCGGACAGCACGGTGAGGCCCTCCGCCGGCACCGCGACGTCGATGGGGCCGTAGACCGGGCCTTCCGAACCGCGGACCTCGAGGCCCTCGGCGACGATGCCCCACTCGTCGTGGTGGGCGTCCATGAAGTCGTCGGGGAACTCGATGGCGTTGGCCACCGGGATTTCGTCGGTGTCGGGGCGCGGTTCGCCGGAGGATGCGCGGGCGGGCGTGTCATGCGTCGCGACGGCGCCCGCGCCGGGCCGCGTGCCCGCCATCGCGTCGGCGTCGTCCTCGACGAGCTCGGCGTCGATGATGGTCGCGGGGTCGCGCGGTTCCGCCGGGGCCTCGCCGGGGCGCAGGGGCCTGGCGTCGAACGCCCGGGCGGGGATTCGGAAGGAGCCCGTGGGGGAATCGTCGGGCTCCACGGCCGGATGCAGGCCGGGCGTCGCCGCCTCCCCGCGCCGGGCGGTGAGGTGGCGCATCACGGATAGGGCTCCGCCGCCGGCTCGGCGCCTGCGCCGGCGGCCGCCGGATTCGCCGGCGTCCGCGGCGGTGTGGGGGGTCTCGGTCATGCGGGTTCCTCCGGACGTTGCGCGCGTACGACGTCGCCGTGCGACGGCCGGGGCCCGCGGCGGGGGCGGGGACGGGACGGCGACGACGGCGTACCAAGGATGTTACCCCTGATAAGAGTGGGGCTGAAGGTGAAATTGTGACTGGCGTGAATGTGCGCCGCGTTTCACTCTGAAAGGTGTTGTCGGAATGTTACAAAAAGCCCCCGCGCGACGGAACTCTTGCCGTCGCGCGGGGGCGCACGGAGCCGATGACGGGAATCGAACCCGCGCCGCCTGCTTGGGAAGCAGGAGTTCTACCATTGAACTACATCGGCCGAAAGGATCGCGGTCCCGCGGACGGGTCCGCCCTTCCGCCCATAATGTAGCACCACGGCCGGGGCATCCCTAAAAGCCCAGCCCTCCCGCGTAGGCTGGCTTCGTGCTGCTCTCCGATCATGATCTCCGCGCCGCCCTCGCCGCCGAGGGCGACGAGCGCCTGGGCATCGACCCGCTGGACCCCGCGATGGTCCAGCCGTCCTCCGTCGACGTGCGCCTCGACTCCCTCTTCCGCGTGTTCAACAATTCGCGGTACACGCACATCGATCCAAAGGAACCGCAGGAGGAGCTGACCACCCTGACGGAGGTCCCCGACGGCGAGGCGTTCATCCTCCACCCCGGCGAGTTCGTCCTCGCCTCCACGCTGGAGTGCTTCACCATCCCCGCCCACCTCGCCGGCCGCCTGGAGGGCAAGTCCTCCCTCGGCCGCCTCGGTCTGGTGACCCACTCCACCGCGGGCTTCATCGACCCGGGCTTCTCCGGCCACATCACGCTGGAGCTTTCCAACGCCGCGAACCTGCCCATCGCCCTATGGCCGGGCATGAAGGTCGGCCAGCTCGCCATCTTCCGGCTGACCTCCCCGGCCGACGAGCCGTACGGCTCCGGCAAGCTCGGCTCGAAGTACCAGGGACAGCGTGGACCGACGCCGTCGAAGGCGTACCTCAACTTCCGGTGACCGGGGTCGTGCGCATCGGACACGTCCGGGTGCAGGCCGGATCCCGCCGGTGAACCCCGGGTAACGTCCGGGCGATCCTTCCGCATACGGCTCATTAACGCAGGTCAAGGCGTTGTTCCGGGGGTGTCCCACGGGTCGCGGGCGCGTCGCCGCCGGGTCATACTGGCGGGCATGCGCATGACTGTCATCGGCACCGGATACCTGGGTGCGACGCACGCCGCCTCGATGGCCGAACTCGGCCATGAGGTCCTCGGCGTCGACGTCGACCCCCACAAGATCGAGGCGCTCGCCGCCGGCGAGGTCCCCTTCTACGAGCCCGGGCTCCCGGAGCTCCTGCGGAATCACGTGGACTCCGGCCGCCTGCGCTTCACGACGGACTACGCCGAGGCCGCCGAATTCGCGCAGCTGCACTTCATCGGCGTCGGCACGCCCCAGATCAAGGGCTCGCATGCCGCCGACGTCTCCTACGTCGACGCGGTCGTCGACTCCCTCGTCCCGCTGCTGTCCGGCGAGCACGTCATCCTGGGCAAGTCCACGGTGCCGGTCGGCACCGCCGCGCGCCTGCAGGGGCGCGCCGACGAGCTGACCGCCGGCGGCGACGCCGACGTCGAGATCGCCTGGAACCCCGAGTTCCTCCGCGAGGGCCGCGCCGTGGAGGACACGCTGCGCCCCGATCGCATGGTCCTCGGCGTCTCCCGCGAACGCGCCGAGGCCGGGACCTCCCGCGCCGAGGCGGCCGCCCGCGAGTGCTTCGGCCCCATCCTGGAGACGGGCTGCCCGTTCATCGTCACCGACCCGGCCACCGCCGAGCTGGTGAAGGTCTCCGCGAACGCGTTCCTGGCGACGAAGATCAGCTTCATCAACGCCGTGTCCGAGATCTGCGAGATCGCCGGGGCCGACGTCACCGTTCTCGCCGACGCCATTGGCATGGATCCCCGCATCGGCCGCCGCTTCCTCAACGCCGGCCTGGGCTTCGGCGGCGGCTGCCTGCCGAAGGACATCCGCGCGTTCATGGCGCGCGCCGGCGAGCTCGGCGCCGACCAGGCGATGACGTTCCTCCGCGAGGTCGACGCCATCAATATGCGCCGCCGGGAGAAGGCCGTCGGCCTGGTCAAGGACGCGTTCGGCGGCAACGTCCTGGGACGGCAGGTCGCCGTCCTCGGTGCCGCGTTCAAGCCGGAGTCGGACGACGTCCGCGACTCGCCGGCCCTGTCCATCGCCGGCCAGCTGGCGCTCGCCGGCGCGGACGTGCGCGTCCACGATCCGCAGGCGATGGACAACGCCCGCCGCGTCTTCCCGACGCTCGACTACCGCGACACCGTCCGCGACGCCCTCGACGGCGCGGAGCTCGTCGTCGTCGCCACCGAGTGGGGCGTCTTCCGCGAGCTCGACCCGGCCGAGTGCGGCGAGCTGGTCGCAGCCAAGCGCCTCATCGACGGCCGCAACTGCATGCCGGTCGATGCCTGGCGCGAGGCCGGCTGGACGGTCACATGCCTGGGGCGCGGGTAGCCCGGCCGACCGCCCCGGCCCCGGCCTACTATGCAGCCGCGCGGGTGCGGCGGCCGCGGGCCGTCGCGGCCGCGATGACCGTGGTCAGCGGCACCGCCAGGACCAGGCCCAGCGTGCCGACGCCGGAGCGCAGCAGCTCGGTGGCGACGACGTCGCTGGTGAGCATGTGCAACAGCGGCCGGTCGGAGGCGGTGATGAGCAGCAGCAGCGGCAGCGTCGCGCCGGTGTACGTCAGCACCAGCGTGTAGACCATCGACGCGATGTGGTCCCGGCCGACCCGCATCGCGGAGCGGAACAGCCGCGTCACGGAGGCGTCGGGGTCGGCCTCCGCCAGCTCGGTGACGGTGGAGGCCTGCGCGATGGTGACGTCGTTGAGCACGCCGAGCGCGCCGACGATGAAGCCGGCCAGCAGCAGACCGGTGACGTCGACGGCGGGGAAGTGCAGGTGGATGAGAAGGTTGTTGTCGTCCGCCAGACCGCGCAGCGACGTGGAGGCGATGGCGAGCTGCGCCAGCACCACGGAAATCGACAGCGCCAGCAGCGTGCCGCCCATCGACGCGGCGGACTTCCAGTTCACCCCGTGGACCAGAGGGACGGCGAGGAACACGATGGCGGCGCCCGTGATGACGGCCAGCCCCGTCGGCGGGCCGCCCCGCAGCAGCGCCGGCAGCAGGAACACCGCGATGACGACGAGCGTCACGCCGAGGCCCACGAGCGAGCGCACGCCCCGCAGCGCGCCGACCAGCGTGATGCCGGCGACGGCGACGGCCAGCCACAGCAGCAGCGGGGTCGAGCGCTCCATGTCCATGAACGTGTACAGGTTCGACGACGCGGCCTGCGCGGCCACCGCCTGACCCTGGGCACCCGGGGCTGGCGCGCCGGGGGCTGGCGCGCCCGGGGCACCCGGAGTACCCGGCATGGCCCCGGGGGCGGGCTGCTCCTCGACGGCGAGGCGCACCTTCTCGCCGACGGCGAGGTCCGGGTCGCCGGGCAGTCCGGCGGTCTCGATGAGGGTGTTGCGGCCCTGGTCGGAGCCCTCGTCGATGCGGACGACGGCCCGGTCGCACTCCTGCGGCGCCGGCGCGCCGGGGAATGTCGGCGGCTCCTGCGGTTCGCCCTCGAAGACGCGTCCCGACGACGGGGAGCCGCACGCCCCGCGACCGGCGTCGACGACGGTGCCGGCGACCGTCGTCGCCGACAGCAGCGACGAGCGCTGCAGGGACTGCTCGGGCTTCGGCGGCTCTCCGGTCGGCCACAGCAGCACTGCGCCGACGATGGTCCCGATGAGCGCCGCGACGAGCGCAACCAGCAACGTTGTCCGCGCCGGCGTGCGTCGGCGGCCGTCTGGGGAGGTGGGCCGGGCGACGTCCCCGTACTCCGTGGTCTCCGCGGCAGGCGCGGGTTCCGGGGTCGGCGCTGCGGCCGGGGGAGGGGTGCGCGGTCGCAGGGGCGCCGGGCCGGTCTCGCCGGCGGCCGTCCGGATGATGCGCATCAGGTCCGTCTCGGTGTCCGGGGCGATGGTCGCCGGATCGTGGGGCGCCGCCGGCATCGGGGAGGGCGCGGACGCCGCGGAGCCTGCGCCCGGGGAACCCGCGTCCGCGGGGGCCTGGCCCGCCGGGCGCGGCCCGGAGGTGTCGACGCGCGGGCTGCGGCCCGTCGTCTCGCGGAGCCCGCGGCCGACCGACCAGTCGCCGGAGGCGCGGGACGGGCGCCGCGGGGGCGTGCCAGGATCGCCGATCCGGGGGATGGCGGCGGTGGAGTCGGTGCGGGGGCCGTCGTCACGCGATCGGGGCTCGCGATCGGGATGGGGGCCGCCGGGGCGGCCGTCCTGGGGTTCGGGTGCGGAATGCCTGCCCATCGGGGCTCCCTCCGTGCGATGCGGGTGGGTCGTGCGGTGTGCGGCACCCGGGTGGCGGGTGCCGGCTCGGGCGTCCTACTGCTTGTAGCTGGCCAGGAAGTTGCCGAGACGCTCGATCGCCTCGGCCAACTCGCTCTCCAGCGGCAGCGTGACGATGCGGAAGTGGTCGTGCGTCGGGAAGTTGAAGCCGGTGCCGCCGACCATGAGGATCTTCTCCTCCTTGAGGATGTCGTACATCAGCTTCTGGTCGTCGTGGATCTCGTGGACCTCCGGGTCCAGCCGCGGGAACGCGTACAGCGCGCCCATCGGCTTCACGCAGCTCACGCCCGGGATCTCGTTGAGCTTCTCCCATGCCGTGTTGCGCTGCCGCAGCAGGCGGCCGCCGGGCAGCACCAGATCGTTGATGGACTGGTATCCGCCGAGCGCCACCTGGATCCCGTGCTGCGCCGGCACGTTCGGGCACAGGCGGGTGCTGGCCAGCAGGTTCACGCCCTCGATGAAGCCCTGCGCATGGCGCTTCGGACCGGTCAGCACCATCCAGCCGGCGCGGTAGCCAGCGACGCGGTACGTCTTCGACAGGCCGTTGAACGTGACGACGAGGAGGTCCGGCGCGAGCGTCGCCAGGCTGATGTGCTCGGCGTCGTCGTACAGGATCCGGTCGTAGATCTCGTCGGCCAGCAGCACCAGGGAGTGCTCGCGGGCGATGTCGACGATGCCCTCCAGCAGCTCCTTCGAGTACACGGCGCCGGTCGGGTTGTTGGGGTTGATGACGACGATCGCCTTCGTCTTGTCCGTCACCTTCGACCGGATGTCCTCCAAGTCGGGGTTCCAGCCGTTGTCCTCATCGCACATGTAGTGCACCGGCGTCGCACCCGTCAGGGTCGTCGCCGCCGTCCACAGCGGATAGTCCGGGGTCGGGATGAGGACCTCGTCGCCCTCCTCCAGCAGCGCCTGCGTCGTCATGGAGATGAGCTCCGAGACCCCGTTGCCGAGGAACACGTCGTCGACGTCGAAGCGCGGGAAGCCCGGCACCATCTCGTAGCGCGTGACGACGGCACGGCGCGCCGGGTAGATGCCCTTCGATTCGCTGTAGCCCTGCGCATGCGGCAGCGCCCGGACCATGTCCTGGACGATTGTGTCGGGGGCGTCGAAGCCGAACTTTGCCGGGTTGCCCGTGTTGAGCATGAGGATGCGGTGCCCGTCGGACTCCATCTTCTCCGCCAGCTCCGTCACCGGGCCGCGGATGTCGTAGAGCACGTTGCGCAGCCGGTGCGGCTGCTCCAGGGTGCGCAGCGGGGTGCGGCGCGGCCGGGTGGCGCCGGACGACGTGGCGGCGCGGGCGGCGCGGGCCTGCTCGGCCGCGGCGGCCG
>JAEWGK010000089.1 GCA_023388385.1 Actinomycetes bacterium
CTGCCCGACTGTCCGCCCCGTCGCCGCACCGGCACCTGCCGGAGACGCTGTCCGTCGCCGCAGCCGCTGCGGCGCTCGACGCCGCATCCGCCGCAGCCGACGCCGCGCCCGAGGACCCCGGGCCCGCCCGCGACGCCGCGGTCGCCGAAATCCTCTATGCCGCCGCCATCCGCGTCGGGGAACTCTGCGGCCTCGACGTCGGGGACGTGGACCTGGAGCGCGCCACGCTCGTCGTCACGGGCAAGGGAGACAAGCAGCGAACCGTCCCCGTCGGCCCCCGCGCCCTCGCGGCCATCCGCCGGTGGCTGGCGCTGCGCGGGAGCTGGGTGCGGCCGGGCTCCGGCGACGCCCTGTTCCTCGGCGCCCGCGGTGGGCGTCTCGACCCCCGCGAGGCGCGCCGCATCGTCCACGCCGTCACCGGCGGCTCCGGCACGGAGCTGGCCCCGCACGGACTGCGCCACACCGCCGCGACCCACCTGGTGGAGGGCGGCGCCGACCTGCGCATGGTCCAGGAGCTGCTCGGCCACGAGTCCCTGGCGACGACGCAGATCTACACCCACGTCTCCGTCGACAGGCTCAGGGAGATCCACCGCCGCGCTCACCCGCGGGCTTGAGCACCACGGTCCGCCGACCCAGCAGATCCAGGGGATTGAGGTAAACGTCGCCGCGCAGGGCGCCCCAGTGCAGGCCCGGGTCCGGACCGCGCGCCAGGGTCCCGATGACCTGGCCGCGGGCGACCGCGTCGCCGACGGCGACGGACGGCTCCACCGGCTGATACGTCGTCCGCACGCCGCTGGGGTGCATGATGGACACCGTCGGCCGCCCCGCGACGCTGCCCGCGAAATGGACTCGCCCCGTGCCGGACGCCCGGACCGGCGAGCCCGGCGCCGCCGCCAGATCGACGCCGCGGTGGCCGGACAACCACGGCTCCGGCGGGGGCGCGAACGGGCGCAGCACCGCACCGGGGACGGGGCGCACGTGATCGGCGGGGGCGTCGTCACGCGCATCCGCCGGGGCGGCGCCGAGCAGCAGGATCAGGATCGCGCACAGCACGGAGGCCGCGGCCGCCGCGGCGGCGCCCGGATCGGGGCCGGCCGGAGGGGCGGCACACCACGGGGCGGTGACGCGTGGCCGTGAACCGGCACCAGTCCAGTCGGCGGTGCGCTGCGGGGAGGCGGTTGCGGGGCTCATGCCCCCAGCCCACCCCGGACCGGGGACGCTCGCCATGCCCGGCGGCGCCGCGGTGGATAGACGGGGCCGCGCGGAAGTCCGTCCACACTCCGCGGGCGTCCGCGACCCGCCGGACGTGCCCGGAATGGATTGACGCGGCCGCGCCCGCTATAATCGCGCCCGCAGTGTGCCCGGTCGACGCCGGGCCGCTGACTTCGCGCGCCGTCATCGCGACCCGCCCGGCACGGTTCCCCGAGGGGACGCCGGAGGGGAGACGGCGCCAGGACGCGGGGAGAACCCGCGCGACACCCAACCGAAATCGACAGAAAGCGAGGAAGGGGAGCAGCCGCGGCCGTCGGCGAATGACGGCCGGACGGGAGGACCTCCCCTGACATGACATGGCAGTTGTCTCCATGCGTGAGCTTCTCGACGCCGGTGTGCACTTCGGCCACCAGACGCGTCGCTGGAACCCGAAGATGAAGCGCTTCATCTTCACCGACCGCAACGGCATCTACATCATCGATCTGCAGCAGACGCTGACCTACATCGACGAGGCCTTCGAGTTCGTCAAGGAGACCGTCGCCCACGGCGGCAACATCCTGTTCGTCGGCACGAAGAAGCAGGCCCAGGAGGCCGTCCAGGCCGAGGCCGAGCGCGTCGGCATGCCGTACGTCAACCACCGCTGGCTCGGCGGCATGCTGACCAACTTCTCCACCGTCGCCAAGCGCCTGGGCCGCCTCAAGGAGCTCCAGGCCATGGAGGAGGCCGAGAACGGCTACGAGGGCCGCACGAAGAAGGAGGTGCTGCTCCTCAACCGCGAGCGCACCAAGCTCGAGCGCACCCTGGGCGGCATCCGCGATATGTCCAAGGTCCCGTCGGCGCTCTGGATCGTCGACACCAACAAGGAGCACATCGCCGTCGCCGAGGCGAAGAAGCTGGGCATCCCGGTCGTCGCCATCCTGGACACCAACTGCGACCCGGACGACGTCGACTACCCGATCCCGGGCAACGACGACGCCATCCGCTCCGCGACCCTGCTGACCCGCATCATCTCCACCGCCGTGGAGGAGGGCCGCAAGGCCAAGGCCGAGCGCGAGTTCGCCGCCGCCCGCGAGGCCGCGGGCGACGCCCCGGCCGGGCAGGCCGAGGCCCCCGCCGAGCAGGCGGAGACCCCCGCCGCGGAGTAATCTCCGGTTCACAGATCACCCCTCGAACTACTAGGAGGAACGCCAGACATGGCGAATTTCACCGCCGCTGACGTCAAGAAGCTGCGCGAGACCACCGGCTCCGGCATGAAGGCCTGCAAGGACGCCCTCGTCGAGACCGACGGCGACTTCGATAAGGCCGTCGAGATCCTGCGCATCAAGGGTGCCAAGGACGTCGGCAAGCGCGCCGAGCGCACCGCCGCGCAGGGCCTCATCGCCGTCTCCGGCGCCACCATGGTCGAGGTCAACTCCGAGACCGACTTCGTCGCGAAGAACCAGGAGTTCATCGACTTCGCGAACAAGGTCGCCGAGGGCGCCGCCGCCGCCAAGGCGAACACCCCGGAGGAGCTCGCCGCGGCCGAGGTCGACGGCAAGACCGCCGCCGAGGCCATCCAGGAGCTGTCCGCGAAGATCGGCGAGAAGCTCGAGCTTCGCCGCGCGGTCACCCTCGAGTGCGACAACATCGCCGTTTACCTGCACCGCCGCGCCGCCGATCTGCCGGCCGCCGTCGGCGTCCTCGTCGCCTACACCGGAGAGGGCGAGGAGGCCGCGCACGCCGCCGCCATGCAGGTCGCCGCGATGAAGGCCCAGTACCTCACCCGTGAGGACGTCCCGGCCGAGCGCGTCGAGTCCGAGCGCGCCGTCTTCGAGAAGATCTCCCGCGAGGAGGGCAAGCCGGAGAAGGCCCTGCCGAAGATCGTCGAGGGCCGCCTCAACGGCTTCTTCAAGGATGTCGTCCTGCTGGAGCAGCCGTCCGTCGGCGACTCCAAGAAGACCGTCAAGCAGGTCTGCGACGAGGCCGGCATCACCCTCACGGGCTTCGCCCGCTTCGAGGTCGGCCAGCACTAGTCCGGAATCTCCGGACGCGGCCTGAATCGGAACGCCGCCCGCACGCGGCACCCGCCGGGGCCCGCCCTCCCGTCCACGCGACGGGGAGGCGGGCCCCGTCGTCGTGTCCGGGCCCGGCGGATGGGTCCCCCGGGCGCTGGCAGGGGAGCGCACCGCATGCGCGGGGTGCGCGATGCGCCGACGCCGGCGTCGTCACGCACCCGGGTCCAATGACGACGCCCCGGGCCCGGCTTCACGCGGCGACCTCGCGACCCCGGCGGCCGCGCCCGCGCGATGCGGCCGATGGCCTCGAACGGGGTAATGTGGTCGCGGACCATCGGGGGCCACCTCCGGTTGGCCCACGGACCAAGACCAGCCGATGCGGCGGGACCGCGACCCGCTCCCGCCGGGCAAAGGAGTTGACGAGCGTGACCGACAATCAGGACGCCAGGGGCCGCACCGGATTCAAGCGGGTGATGCTGAAGCTCGGCGGCGAGATGTTCGGCGGCGGCGCCGTCGGCGTCGATCCCAATGTGGTGGAGAACATCGCCCGCCAGATCGCGGAGATCGCCCGCGACGGCGTCGAGGTCTGCGTCGTCATCGGCGGCGGCAACTTCTTCCGCGGCGCCCAGCTGCAGCAGCGTGGCATGGACCGCGCCCGCTCGGACTACATGGGCATGCTCGGCACCGTGATGAATTGTCTTGCTCTGCAAGACTTCCTGGAAAAGCGCGGCGTCAGTACCCGTGTGCAGACC
>JAEWGK010000136.1 GCA_023388385.1 Actinomycetes bacterium
TCAATCCCAGTATCGCGCACCAGCCACTCCCCTCACGGGGAAACCGGCGTTCGCGGATGTAGCGCAGCTGGTAGCGCATCACCTTGCCAAGGTGAGGGTCGCGGGTTCGAGTCCCGTCATCCGCTCCGCATGGCCCGCCGCCCGGCTCCCCCGGTCGGCGGGCTCCCGCATGCCCGGGTTCGACGGTGGGCAGACGCCGGGCGGGGGACTCCGTCGGCCGACGGCGCCCTCCCCCACCCCGCCGCCGTCGTCGCGTATCGTCCGGGCCATGCACTGGCACGGACCGATTTCCGTCGACGACGCCGCACGGTTCCTGTCGGAGGAGGACGACCGGGCGTCGGCACCGAAGGCCGTCCACGTCCGCGCCATCGGCGTGACCACCCCGGACGGCCGCGCCACGGTCGACGGCACGTCCGGCGGCCTGGGCAACGACGTCGACGCCGCCCTCCTGGCCGCCTGCCGCGACGACGCCGATGTGATCGTGGTCGGCTCCGGAACCGTCTCCGCCGAAGGGTACGGCGGTCATCACCCGCCGCCGGAGGTCAGGGCGGCGCGCTCCGCCGCGGGGCGGGCGTGCGTTCCGCCGGTCGCCGTCGTCACGCGATCGGCGGACATCGCGCCGGATGACCATCTGATCGCGGACGCCGAGGCCGCGCCGATCGTCGTCACGCCCAACCCCGGCGACGCCCACGACGCCGACCCCGCGCGTGAGGGGCGCCTGGCGGCACTCGCCGCGGCCGGCGCCCGCATCCTGCGCCTGCCGGATACGGAGCCGGCGACCGTCCGCACCGCACTCGCGGAGGAAGGGCTGCCCCGCATCGTCCTCGAGGGAGGGCCATCGCTCTACCGGGAGTGGATCGACGCCGGCGAGGTTGATGAGCTGGTCCTCACGCTCGCACCGATCATCGCCGGGTCCGGCGCGGCGACGTTCCCGGGGGGCTACCCATCGCACTGGCGGCTTCATGCGCTCGCGTACGGCGACTCGCACGTCTTCCTCCGCTATCTGCGCACGACTGGGCGGTAATGTTCGGCGTGTGACGTACACCCCCGCGAAAGAAACCACCGGACCCGGGGCCCGTGGCGCGGGCAGGTACCTGACACCGCTGCTGTGGCCCGTGGCGATCCTCGTGATCGTCAACCGCACCGTGTTCTACGCCGCGAACGACCACACGACGGACGACTTCACCACCGTCTTCACGGCCGTGTGGCGCTTCCTCGACGGCGAACGGGTGTACAACCAGGACTACCAGTCGGTGACGCCGCACTACCTCTATTCCCCCGGCGGGACGCTCGCGCTGTCGCCGCTGCTCGGATGGTCGGACGACGTCGACACGGTGCGGTGGGCCTTCCTGGCGCTGCAGGCCGTCGCCATCCTCGCGGCCATCGTGCTCCTGCTGCGCTGGGTCGGCGTGCCATGGCGCCACTGGCTGTACCCGGGAGCCGTCGCCGCGGCCTTCGCCACTGAGGCGGTGTCCAACACCATCGCGTTCACCAACGTCAACGGCCTCATCCTGCTCGCTGAGGCGGCGTTCCTCATCCTGCTGCATCGCCGCCGGGAGGTCATGGCGTGCCTCGTGCTCGGCCTGGCCATCACGGTGAAGCCCATCGTGGCGCCGCTGCTGTTCCTTCCGTTCGTGCGCAGGAGGTTCGGCGCCGTCGCCGCGGGCCTCGCCGTTCCGGTCGCCTTCAACGTCGTCGCCTGGCCGCTGATGGTGGCGCCGAAGGAGTATCTGACGCTCACCGTCCCGTATATCGGCATCGTCCGCGACTACGCCAACGCGTCGCTCGCCGGGCAGGGCACCTACTTCGGCGTGCCGGACCCGTGGGTCCACATATGGCGCGCGATCATCGCACTGGCCGTCATCGTCGGCCTCATCCTGCTGCTGCGCTGGGTGGACCGCGACGAGATCCTCTGGCTGACGACGACCGCCGGACTGCTCGTGGCCGGAGTCTTTCTGCTGGGCTCCCTGGGCCAGATGTACTACACGATGCTGCTGTTCCCCCTTCTGGCGTCCGCGGTCCGGCCCTTTATGGGCGCGCGCGATCCGGACGGCCTGCCCGTGCGATCGGCGGCGCTGGCGTGGCCGGTCATCCTGGGGCTGGTGCTGTGCTTCTGGTTCACCTCCTTCACGACGTCGGCCTTCCCGACGGGTTCCCGGTGGTTCGAGGTCGGCCGCGGCACAATCGGCTGGCTGCTCATCGTGCTGTCCATCACCGGCTGCGCCATGAAGTGGACCATCGACGACGTGGCCCGCGGCCTGCCGGTGCATCCCGCACTGCCCGCCGGCGCCGTGCCCGGCTTCGGCGGCGCCCGGCGCACCGCCGGCCGTTCCCCCGGCCGCACTGGCCGCACCGCCGCGTCCCCTGCGCGCCGCCGGTACGATCGGTGACATGACCACACGCGAGGACTGGAACCTGACCGACGAGGAGTGGCGGGCCCGGCTTAGCGACGCCGAGTACCGGGTGCTGCGCCAGGCGGGCACGGAGCGCCCGTTCACCGGCGAGTACGTCGACACGGAGACCGAGGGCGTCTACCGCTGCCGCGCCTGCGGGGCGGAGCTGTTCCGCTCCACGACGAAGTTCCATTCGCACTGCGGCTGGCCGTCGTTCTTCTCCCCGAAGGACTCCGACGCCGTCGTCGAAAAGCGCGACACGTCGCTGGGCATGGTGCGCACGGAGGTGCTGTGCGCGCGATGCGGCAGCCACCTGGGCCACGTCTTCGAGGGTGAGGGCTACCCCACGCCGACGGACCTGCGCTACTGCATCAACTCCATCTGCCTCACGCTCGACGAGCAGCCGCAGGACGCATGACGCCGATCGCGTGACGGCAGACGGCGCCGCGCCCCCTCGCGGGGACGCGGCGC
>JAEWGK010000219.1 GCA_023388385.1 Actinomycetes bacterium
GCGCGCGACGCCTCCCCCAACGCCGGGCACGTCGCCGTCGGGCGCTGGCGCCGCGCGCTGGCGGAGCACGACGCCGCCGTGCGCGCCGTGGACCAGGACGCGGCGTCGTCATGGCTGCACGTGACCACGCAGAACATCGACGACCTCCACGAACGCGGCTGCGACGAGGCCGGCGCCGACCGCCGTGCCGCGCACCTGCACGGGTCGCTCCTGGAGTTCCGCTGCGACCTGTGCGGCGCGACGGCGGAGGAGCCGGAGCTGCCGGCGGAGCCCGTCGCAAAGCTCATGCCCCCGTTCTGCGGCGAATGCGGCCTGGGCTTCGTGCGCCCTGGCGTCGTGTGGTTCGGCGAGTCGCTGCCCGCCCATGCCTTCGCGGAGGCCGAATCCCGCGCGATGTCCGCCGACCTCATGGTGGTCGTGGGCACCTCGGGCGTGGTCTACCCGACAGCGGGCATCCCGCTGGCCGCCGCGGCGAACGGGGTGCCCGTCATCGAGCTGTCGCCGGAGGACACCGACCTCACGCCGCACGTCGCCCTGTCCTGGCGCACCACTGCCGCGACGGGGCTGCCGGCGCTGGCGGAGACGGCGATCGCGGCGCTCCGGGCAGCCGGTTAGCACCGATCTCCGCTGTGCGACGGCGCGCGCCCCTTCGCCGCGCTCCGCTAGAGCAGCGCCGCACCACCCGCGGCGACGGAGACCACGCACACCGTCACGATGCCCGCATGGAGGAACGGTCCCGCGCCCGCGGCCTTGAGCGTGTCCCGGCGCACGCCGGTGCCCAGCGCCACCATCGCGACGAGGAACAGCCACGTGCGGACCTGGTCGGCGCCGTGGACGACGCCCTCCGGCACAATGCCCGTCGCCCGCAGCGCGACCGCGCCGATGAAGCCCGCGACGAACAGCGGCATCACCGGCGGCAGATGGACCGCGCCGTCGGCGGACCCGCGGTGGCGCCGACGCTCGAGCGCGCCCAGCAGCGCCATGACCGGGGCGAGCATGAGCACGCGCGTGAGCTTCACCAGCACCGCCACCGCCAGCGCCCCGCCGCCGACGATGCCGCCGACTGCGACGACCTGCGCGACCTCGTGCACGCTGCCGCCGATGAGGATCCCCGCCCCCCGGTCGTCCAGCCCCAGCCACGACGACAGCGCCGGGGCCACCGCGATCATCCCGGTGCCGTAGACGACGACCGAGGCGACCGCGGTGGCGGACTCGTGCGGACGGGCTCGGTGCAGCGTGCCGTCGACCGCGGCGACCGCGGCGGCGCCGCAGATGGAACAGCCACCGCCGTTCAGCAGCGACTGCTCGTGGGTGAGCCCCATGCGGGGGCCGGTGAGAACGGCGACGACGAGCCCCGCGGCGACGGCGCACACTGCGACCGCGATGGCGCCCCAGCCCAGGGACAGCACCTGCGACAGCGGCACCGACAGGCCCAGCAGCACGACGCCGAGCCGCAGGATCGTCTTCGAGCACAGGCCGATGCCGGGGCCCAGGGCCTTCGGCAGCGGCAGGACGTTCGCCGCCAGGACGCCGAGCAGGATGGCGACCAGCAGCGGCGACATCGCCGGGACGACGCCGCCCAGGGCCTTCGCCGCCGCCCATGCGGCGATCGCGCCGACCGTGCACGCGCCGAGCCCCGGCAGCTCCGACCGGAGGTTCGCGGGGCGGAGGGTGTCAGGCCAGACACGGGACAGGAGGTTCGCGGGGCTTGAGGTCATGACCGTGATTGCACACGGGTCGACGGAGGGCGCACAATGCGCGGTCCGGCATTACGGGCATATCATTTCGGCATGCCCCCTGTGAATCCCGGCGATCGCATGCCGGACCTCGACGCGCTGGATCTGCTGGTCGCGGTCGCGGACCACGGCGGCATCGGCGCCGCCGCCCGCGCCGTGGGCATGGCTCAGCCGAACGCCTCGCGAGCCCTTGGGCGGCTGGAGAAGGTTCTCGGTGTACGGCTGCTCGAGCGCGAGGCCGGCGGGGCGCGGCCGACGCCGGCGGGGGTCGTCGTCATCGGCCACGCCCGCCGCGTTCTCGCCGCCGCGGATGATCTGGTGGCCTCCGCCGGCGAATGGCGGGAGGACGCCGGCGTGCTGCGCGTCAGCGCGTCCATGACCGTCGCGGAGCACCATCTGCCGGCGTGGACTGCGATGCTCCGGAGGGAGCGGCCCGGCGCCGTTCCGCACGTGCGCGTGGCGAACTCCGCGGTCGTCGCGGCTGACGTCGCCGCCGGGCGCGCCCACCTGGGCTTCGTCGAGTCCCCGGGCGTCGTCGCGGGGCTGCGCAGCCGGGAGGTCGCCCGCGACCATCTGACGCTCGTCGCCTACCCCGAGCATCCGTGGACGCGCCGGACACCGTCGGACCCGGTCACGGCGGCCGAGCTTGCGGCGGCGCCGCTGGTCGTCCGTGAGAGGGGATCCGGCACGCGCGACGCCCTCGACGCCGCCCTGGACGCGGCCGTCCCCGGGGTGGTGCGCGCCGAGCCCGCGATGGAGCAGGGCTCCGGCGCCGCCGTCATCATGTCCGTCATCGCCGGCGTCGCCCCGGCCGTCGCGCCCATCGATGCCGTCCGCGCGCACGCCGCCATCGGCCGTCTGGTGGAGATCCCCGTCGCAGGCGTCGACCTGCACCGCAGCCTGCGGGCCGTGTGGTCCGGTGCGCGGACTCCCCCGGGGCCTGCGGGAACGCTGCTGCGCATCGCCGCGGGCGGCGGCGCTTCCGCGGACGCGGACGGCGCTGAACCGGCTTCCGAGCCCTCCTCCGTCGCCCCCACCCACGGGGCCTTCCGCCGACTCCGCTAGCGGGCATCGTCCCGACCAGAGCTGGCTTTCGCCCGGAAGGGACCGAGCCGGGCACTCGGAGGGGGGCCGCCGCAGGACAGCAGCCCCTCCCCCACAGCAGGAGCCGCAGCCGCCGCAGCCGAAACGCCCTAGCGCTTCGCGGCCTCCTGCAGGACCTGGCGGCCCATGACCATGCGGCAGACCTGGTTGGTGCCCTCGTAGATCTGGCAGATCTTGGCGTCGCGCATCATGCGCTCGACCGGGAAGTCGCGGGTGAAGCCGTAGCCGCCGAGCAGCTGGACGGCATCGGTGGTGACCTCCATGGCGATGTCGGAGGCGAAGGTCTTCGCGGCAGCGGCCATGAGGCCCAGACGCGCGCCACCCTCGGCGGTGCCGCGCTCGGCGTTGGCGGCGGCGGTGTAGACCATGAGGCGCGCAGCCTCGATCTTCATGCGCATGTCAGCGAGCATGAACTGGGTGTTCTGGAACGCGGCGATCGGCTTGCCGAACTGCTCGCGCTCCTGAACGTACTTGGCGGCGTAGTCGTAGGCGCCCTGGGCGATGCCGAGGGCCTGCGCGCCGATGGTCGGGCGGGTGTGGTCGAGGGTCTCGAGGGCGGTCTTGAAGCCGGTGCCCTCCTCTCCGATCATGCGGTCCGCGGGGACGCGGCAGTCCTCGAAGTACAGCTCGGCGGTCGGGGAGCCCTTGATGCCCATCTTGTGCTCGAGGCCGCCGACGCGGAAGCCCTCGTCGTCCTTGTGGACCATGAAGGCGGAGATGCCGTTGGCTCCCTTCTCCGGGTCGGTGACGGCCATGACGGTGTACCAGGAGGAGCGGCCGCCGTTGGTGATGAAGCACTTGGAGCCGTTGATGACCCACTCGTCGCCGTCGCGGACGGCGCGGGTCTTCATGGAGCCGGCGTCGGAGCCGGCGCCGCGCTCGGTGAGGGCGTAGGACGCCATCTCGCCGTTGACGATGTCGCCGAGGACCTTCTGCTTCAGCTCGTCGGAGCCCTTGAGGATGAGCCCCATGGTGCCGAGCTTGTTGACCGCCGGGATGAGCGAGGACGAACCGCAGACGCGGGCGACCTCCTCGATGACGATGCAGGCGGCGACGGAGTCGGCGCCCTGGCCGCCGAACTCCTCCGGGACGTGGACGGCGTTGAAGCCGGCCTCGTTGAGGGCCTTGAGCGCCTCCTCCGGGAAGCGCTCCTTCTCGTCGACGTCCGCGGCGTGCGGGGCGATCTGCTTCTCGGCGAGGTCGCGGATGACGGCGCGGAGCTCCTGGTGCTCCTCGGGCAGCTGGAAGAGGTCGAAATCGGGGTTCAGCGCCATGGGGCGTTCCTTTCCGGTGGTCGCCGCAGCCGACGGGCCGCGGACGGGGTCTCATCTGTCCATCGTGCATCTGCCAGCCTACGTCCTCGGGCCCCGTGGCGGCCCAAATCGCGGCATCCGGGTGTGCCCCGGGCGCCCGTCGCGCCACCGCACCCGGTCGGACACTTAGCGGGGCTGGTCAGCCGCGCACCGCCGCGACGGCGAGCGCTGACAGGCCCGCGGCCGTCCCCGCGACGACGCCGGGGCGCCGGACGAGCGTCGCCAGGTACTCCCGGAGCATGGAAGTCGCCCAGAATCGAAATGGCGTGGGCGCACCCGTCACCGACCAGCGCAATCCCCGGTGCCGGATCTCCGCCCGCACCCGCGGCACATGGAAGTCGCTCGTCACCACGACCACGGGACGGGCGGCGACGAGGGGCGCGGTGTAATCGAGGTTCTCCGCGGTGTTCGTCGCCCGGTGCTCGCCGACGATCCGGCAGGGGGCGGGGACGGAACCGGCACCCCGCAACCATGCGGTCATGACCGTGGCCTCCGTCATGTCCTCGTCCTCCCCGCGGCCGCCGGTGACGATGATATCCGGGGCATCCCGCGCCCCCGGACCGGCCGCCCATGCGGCGAGAGCCGCGGCCCGCTGCAGGCGCGCCTCCAGCAGGATGGACGGCGCCCCTCCGCGCAGGGCGCAGCCGAGGATCACGATGGTGCCCGGCACGACGGCCGGCGCGCCGGTCGTGGTGCGGCGGACGGCATCGAAGACGGGGGCGAGCACCCCGGGGG
>JAEWGK010000085.1 GCA_023388385.1 Actinomycetes bacterium
AGGATCTGGAGCTGGTCAAGGGGGAACCGGCGAAGCGCCGGCGCTACCTCGACGACCTGCTGGCCATCCGGCGTCCACGGCTGGCCGGCGCGCGCATCGAGTACGAGAAGATCCTGCGCCAGCGCAATGCCCTGCTGAAGTCGGCGGGAGCGGCGCTGCGGCGCGGCTACTCGTCGGCGGACGGTGATGCCGCGTTGGCGACGCTCGACGTCTGGGACGGTCGTCTGGCCGGAGCCGGCGCCCTGGTCACCGCCGAGCGGGTGAAGCTGGCGCGCGAGCTCGCCCCGCTCGTCGCGGAGGCGTACCGGACGCTCGCGCCGTCGTCGCGGCCGGCGTCCGTCGAACACCGCCCGCGCGTGGTGGCCGACGGCGCCGAAGTGCCCGATGACCCGGAGATCCTCGAGGCCATGCTGCTGACGGCGATGGCGCGGCGCCGCCGGGAGGAGATCGAGCGCGGCCGCTCGCTGGTGGGCCCCCACCGCGACGACCTCGCTCTGCTGCTTGGCGACGAACCCGCCAAGGGCTTCGCCTCCCACGGCGAAACGTGGTCGTTCGCGCTCGCGCTGCGGCTGGCGTCGTACTTCCTGCTGCGCGAGGAGGGCCCGGACCCGATTCTCGTGCTCGACGACGTCTTCTCCGAGCTGGACCGGCACCGCCGCGAGGCGCTCGTCGGCATCGCGCGGGAGGCGGAGCAGGTCCTCATCACCTCGGCCGTGGGGGAGGAGCTGCCGGAGTCACTGACCGACGGCGGCTTCGCCGAGCACGTCGTCACCGTCCGTGACCTGCCCGGCGGCGGCCGCGAGTCCGTGCTGGATGCCCCGTCATGAGCGGCGGGGCCGTAGGTGGCGCGGAGGAGCCGGGGCGCACCGTCGTGCCCGACGCCCGCCCGGCGGCGATGGCCGACGGCGGGCTCGTCGACGAGGTCTTCCGGCGCACCCGCGAGGTCGCAGGCACGCGCGGCCGCCTGCCATCACTGAACCGTCCGCCGCGGCGCACCGCCCGCGATCTTCTCGGCGATCGCCGACCGAGTGCGCCGGGAGCCGGCGTCGGCGGGGAGGCGGGGGCCGCCGGCGACGCCGCGTCCGCCGACCCGATGGAAAAGCACCTGCCCGGCATCGGCGCCGAGCAGGTGGAGGCGCTCGACGCGGCGGGGACCCCGATTCCGGAGCACCTGCTGCGGGATCGCTCCATCCGCATCCGCCGCAAGCGCCGGGACGCCCCGGAGAGGCTCGGCTCGGTGTTCCTGCGCAACGCCGTCGAGCGCGGCTGGCGGACGGACATGGCCCGCGGCGTCATCATGACGCGCTGGCCCGAGATCGTCGGCGAGACCCTGGCCCGGCACGTCGCCGTCGTCCGCTTCGAGGACAGGACGCTGCACCTGGCCGCGTCGTCGACGGCGTGGGCGACGCGCCTGCGCCTCATGTCCGGTGATCTGGTCGCGAGGATCGCCGACGAGGTCGGCGACGGCATCGTCGAACAGGTGCGCATCGACGGCCCCAAGGCGCCGAGCTGGCGCAAGGGCCGCCTGCACGTGAAGGGCCGGGGACCGCGGGACACCTACGGGTGACGTGGGTGCGGGCTGCCGGAGGCACCCGCGCGCTGCCCTCATGGCCGTGAAACGGTCCACAGCACCGGTTCCCGGGCGCCGACGAGGCCGGACCGGCGGGGTCGGCCGCCGAGAATCGCGCGTGAACGGCCCGTGGAGGCGATGGCATGCGGCACCGGGTGGGGTCCTACGGGTAAGATGGAGCGGTACTCACGCCTAGAAGAAGGGGACCGGCTCCACAGTGGCTGCCACCGAACACAACTACGACGCGTCATCCATCACGATTCTCGAGGGTCTCGAGGCCGTGCGGAAGCGTCCCGGCATGTACATCGGGTCCACCGGCGTCCGCGGCCTGCACCACCTGGTGTGGGAGGTCGTGGACAACTCCGTCGATGAGGCGATGGCGGGGCATGCCACCCACATCGACGTGACCCTCATGGCCGACGGCGGCGTGCAGGTCGTTGACGACGGCCGCGGTATCCCGGTCGAGATGCACCCGTCGGGCGCCCCGACCGTGCAGGTCGTCATGACGCAGCTGCACGCCGGCGGCAAGTTCGACTCCGAGTCCTACGCGGTGTCCGGCGGTCTGCACGGCGTCGGCATCTCCGTCGTCAACGCGCTGTCGACGCGCGTGGAGGCGGACATCACCCGCGACGGCCACGTGTGGCACCAGAACTTCACCAACGCCATTCCGGATGAGCTGGTCCAGGGGAAGAAGGCGCGCGGCTCCGGCACGACGGTGCGCTTCTGGCCGGATCCGGAGATCTTCGAGACCACGGAGTTCGACTTCGACACGATCGCGCGCCGCCTGCGCGAGATGGCGTTCCTGAACAAGGGCCTGACCATCAACCTCATCGACGAGCGCGTCTCCGAGGAGGATCTGGAGGCGGAGGAGCTCGCCGAGCAGGCCGAGCACGAGTCCGCCGCCGCCGCGAAGACGGGCGACGAAGAGCAGGCGAAGGAGCAGGAAAAGGCCTCCAAGCCGCGCGAGAAGCGGAAGACGTACCACTACCCGAATGGTCTCCAGGACTACGTCGAGGCGCTCAACAAGTCCAAGAAGGAGATCCACCCGACGGTCATCACCTTCGAGGCGGGCGGCGAGGGCCACGAGGTCGAGATCGCCATGCAGTGGAACAACGGCTTCTCCCAGTCGGTGCACACGTTCGCGAACACGATCAACACGATCGAGGGCGGCACGCACGAGGAGGGCTTCCGTTCCGCGCTGACGTCGCTGATGAACCGCTACGCGCGCGAGCACAAGCTGCTGAAGGACAAGGAGCCGAACCTCACCGGCGACGACTGCCGCGAGGGCCTCGCCGCCGTCATCTCCGTGCGCGTCTCCGACCCGCAGTTCGAGGGCCAGACGAAGACGAAGCTGGGCAACACCGAGGTCCGCTCCTTCGTCCAGAAGATGACCAACGAGCACGTCGGCCACTGGCTGGAGGCCAACCCGGCTGAGGCGAAGGTCATCATCACGAAGGCCATCTCCTCCGCGCACGCCCGCCAGGCGGCCCGCAAGGCCCGCGACCTGGTTCGTCGCAAGTCCGCGACGGATCTCGGCGGCCTGCCCGGCAAGCTCGCCGACTGCCGCTCGAAGGACCCGTCGGCCTCCGAGCTATTCATCGTGGAGGGCGATTCCGCGGGTGGCTCCGCGAAGTCAGGCCGCAACTCGATGTTCCAGGCCATCCTGCCGCTGCGCGGCAAGATCCTGAACGTCGAGAAGGCGCGCCTGGACAAGACGTTGAAGAACGCGGAGATCCAGGCCATCATCACCGCGCTGGGCACCGGCATCCACGAGGAGTTCGACATTTCGAAGCTCCGCTACCACAAGATCGTGCTCATGGCCGACGCCGACGTCGACGGTCAGCACATTGCGACGCTGCTGCTCACGCTGCTGTTCCGCCTCATGCGCCCGCTGGTCGACGAGGGCCACGTGTTCCTGGCCCAGCCGCCGCTGTACAAGCTGAAGTGGGGCAAGGGCGATCCCGGCTACGCGTACTCCGACGCCGAGCGCGACGCGCAGCTGAAGGAGGGCCTGGATGCCGGCCGCAAGATCAACGTCGACGACGGCATCCAGCGCTACAAGGGCCTCGGTGAGATGAACGCCGAGGAGCTGTGGGAGACCACGATGGACCCGGAGAACCGCGTCCTGCGCAAGGTCACCCTCGACGACGCGCAGAAGGCCGACGA
>JAEWGK010000149.1 GCA_023388385.1 Actinomycetes bacterium
TCTGGGGGTTAACGCTCTTTAGCGGGAGGAACAGGTCGGAAAACTCGACGAAATCCAGGGTTCCATGACCCGTTCCTCCCGCTAAAGAGCATTAACCCCCCTGCCGGCACCCACCGGGCCCCAGCCGGAACCCACCGGGTCGCCGCCACGCACCCGCTCCGCGGCGAGCCTGAGCCCGCCAAAGCCCCGCCACCCCGCCAAAGCCCCGCCACCCCGCCACCCCGCCATCCCGCCCTGCCCCATGCACACGCTGGGACGGTCCGCAGACCGGGCGGGGCGTCCGTCCACGTCATCGAGCCGACGCGCCCACGACCCCACCTCCCGGCCCCGCGGTATGCGACAGGTTCGCCGGTTGGCCAACTATGGTGTCCCACATGACTACTCCGAACACCGTCGGCGATTACCAGGTCTGGCCGGGCAACGCGTACCCGCTCGGCTCGACGTACGACGGCGCGGGCACCAACTTCGCGCTGTTCTCCGATGTCGCGGAGCTCGTCGAGCTCTGCCTCATCGACGAGGAAGGCGCGGAGACCCGCATCCCCCTCGAGGAGGTCGACGCCCACATCTGGCACTGCTACCTCCCGGGCGTCATGCCGGGCCAGCGCTACGCCTACCGCGTCCACGGCCCGTACGACCCGGGCGCCGGGCACCGCTGCGACCCGAACAAGCTGCTGGTCGACCCGTACGCCAAGGCCTTCGACGGCGATTTCGACGGTCACCCGTCCCTGTTCACGTACAACCTGAGCAATCCGGAGGAGAGGAACACCGAGGACAGCCTCGGCCACACGATGACCTCGGTGGTCATCAACCCGTTCTTCGACTGGGGCGACGATCGCCTGCCGCGGCACGAGTACTCGGAGACCGTGATCTACGAGGCCCACGTCAAGGGCATGACCATGACGCACCCGGAGATCCCGGAGTCGATGCGCGGCACGTACGCGGGCCTGGCGCACCCGGCGATCATCGAGTACCTCAAGGGCCTCGGCGTCACGGCGATCGAGATCATGCCGGTCCACCAGTTCCTCCAGGACGACCGCCTTCGCGAACTCGGCCTGCGCAACTACTGGGGCTACAACACCTTCGGCTTCTTCGCCCCGCACCAGGACTATGCGGCGGCGACGAAGCCGGGCGGCGCCGTCTCCGAGTTCAAGGGCATGGTCCGCGCGTTCCATGACGCGGACATCGAGGTCATCCTCGACGTCGTCTACAACCACACGGCCGAGGGCAACCACATGGGCCCGACGATCTGCTTCCGCGGCATCGACAACGCGGCGTACTACCGCCTCGTCGACGGCGACCGGAAGCACTACATGGACTACACGGGCACGGGCAATTCGCTGAACGTCCGCCACCCGCACACGCTGCAGCTCATCATGGATTCGCTGCGCTATTGGGTCACGGAGATGCACGTCGACGGCTTCCGCTTCGATCTCGCTTCCACGCTGGCCCGCGAGTTCCACGAGGTCGACCGCCTGGCGGCGTTCTTCGACCTGGTGCAGCAGGATCCGGTGGTGTCGCAGGCGAAGCTCATCGCGGAGCCGTGGGACGTCGGCGAGGGCGGCTACCAGGTCGGATCGTTTCCTCCCCAGTGGACGGAGTGGAACGGAAAGTACCGCGACACCATCCGCGACTTCTGGCGCGGCGAGCCGGCGACGCTGGGCGAGTTCGCCTCGCGTATCACCGGCAGCTCCGACCTGTACGCGAACAACGGTCGTCGGCCGACGGCGTCCATCAACTTCATCACGGCGCATGACGGCTTCACGCTGAACGACCTGGTCAGCTACAACAACAAGCACAACATGGCCAACGGCGAGGACAATCGGGACGGCGAGAGCCACAACCGGTCGTGGAACTGCGGCGTGGAGGGGTCGACGGACGACGAGACGATCCTGTCGCTGCGCGCCCAGCAACGCCGCAACTTCCTGACGACGCTCCTGCTGTCCCAGGGCACCCCGATGCTCTCGCACGGCGACGAGATGGGCCGCTCGCAGAAGGGCAACAACAACGTCTACTGCCAGGACAACATCCTGTCGTGGATGGACTGGAACCAGACGCGCACCAACTCGGAGCTGGTGGACTTCACGCAGTTCCTGCTGAAGATCCGCAAGGAGCACCCCGTGTTCCGCCGCCGCCGCTTCCTCAAGGGTGGCCCGCTGGGCGAGGACGGCGAGGCCGGCGAGATCACGTGGCTGACCCACGAGGGCACGGTCATGACCCAGGAGGACTGGGACTTCGACTTCGGCAAATCGCTGATGGTGTGGCTGAACGGCAAGGCCATCGCGGAACCGGACGGCCACGGCCGCCGGATCATCGACGACTCGTTCCTCATGTGCTTCAACGCGCACTACGAGGACATCGAGTTCCAGATCCCGGGCACCGAATACGCCGCGGCGTGGGAGGTGCTCATCGACACCTCGGAGCTCGGTGGCCGCCCGGGCAAGCAGCGTCTGGTGGAGCCGGAGGGCGAGCTGCGCGTGCCGGCGCGCTCGACCATCGTGCTCATCGAGAAGCACTAGCGGCGGCCGCCGCACCCCCGAACCCGCCCGCGGACGGCGCGTGACGACGCGCACCGCGCCGGAGGGGTCCCCGGCCGCGGGCGAGGCAAGGCGCCGGCGGCCCCCGTAAAGAAGACGCAAATATCCAGGCCAGGGCCGTAAGGAACCCGTTTGGACGGACCGTCGGGGGTGCTCCCGGGGCTTAGCGTCAATCCGTCATCATCCATCGACGACGGAAGGGGGCCCACGCGATGTCGTCCACCGTGTCCATCGTGCTCCTGGTCCTGGCCATCGGCCTGGCCGCGTACCTGCTCGTCGCGCTCATCGACCCGGAGAGGTTCTGATGCCCGCGACCACCACCGACCTGTTCCCCGTCGGCGCGGCCCACCTGGCCGCGCCCGCCGACGCCGGCCACGTGGCCGTGCTTGCCGCCGACGGCGCGGGCCTGCCCATGGGCGTCGCCGGTGCCGCCCAGATCGCAGTTCTGCTCATCCTCCTCGCCGCGGCCTACGTGCCGCTGGGCGACTGGATGGCCCGGACGTACACCAGCCCGCACGACTCCCGCACGGAGCGGCTCATCTACCGCATGCTCGGCGTCAACCCCGACGCCGGGATGACGTGGCGGGGCTACGCCCGCGCGGTCCTGGCGTTCTCGGTCGCCTCGCTCGTGGTCCTCTACGCCCTGCAGCGCCTGCAGGCGGTCCTGCCGTCGCTTGGCACGGACCAGGAGGCCGTCGGCCCGGCGATGGCGTTCAACACCGCCGCGAGCTTCGTCACCAACACCAACTGGCAGTCCTACTCCGGCGAGTCCACGCTGACGAACCTCACGCAGATGGCCGGCCTGACCGTCCAGAACTTCGTCTCAGCGGCCGTCGGCATGGCCGTCGCGGCGGCGCTGGTCCGCGGCATCGGCCACCTGGGCCACCGCCAGGCGGACCCGGAGGCCGCGGCGCACGCTCCGGGCGGCCACGCGACCATCGGCAACTTCTGGGTCGACCTCGTCCGCGGCCTGTCCCGCGTCCTGCTGCCGGGCGCCTTCATCATCGCCGTCATCCTCGTGTTCGGCGGGGCCATGCAGTCCTTCGGCCAGAACCTGGTCAACGCCTTCGGCTCCGACATCCCCCGCGCCCCGGTCGCCTCGCAGGAGGCCATCAAGGAACTGGGCACCAACGGCGGCGGCATCTTCGGCGCCAACTCGGCCCACCCGTTCGAAAATCCCAACGCCCTGACCAACATCATCGAGATCTTCGCGCTGCTGGTCATCCCGGTCGCCCTGACCCGCACCTACGGCACCATGATCGGCTCGAAGAAGGACGGCCTGACGCTGCTCGGCGTCATTGCGGTCCTGTGGGGCCTCATCCTCGCCGGCGTCACCTGGGCCCAGCACACCGCCTCCGCCCCGGTCGCCGCGGCGGCCGGCGCGAACATGGAGGGCATCGAGACCCGCTTCGGCATCAACGCCTCCGCCCTGTTCGCCGTGTCCACGACGGGCACGTCGACCGGCGCGGTCAACTCCATGCACGACAGCTACTCGCCGCTCGGCGGCGGCCTGCTGATCCTCAACATGCTCCTCGGCGAAGTCGCCCCGGGCGGCGTCGGCGCCGGCCTCTACGGACTGCTCATCATCGCCATCCTCGCGGTGTTCATCGGCGGCCTGCTCGTCGGCCGCACGCCCGAGTTCGCGGGCAACCGCGTCGGGCGCAGGGAGATCACCGCGGTGTGCCTCTACATCCTGGTCATGCCGACCCTGGTCCTCGCCGGTGCTGCCGCGTCGCTCGTCCGCGACGCCTCGGCCGGCGCCATGACCAACGTCGGCCCGGCCGGCACCGCGCAGAACGCCCACGGCCTGTCCGAGGTCCTGTACGCGTTCACCTCCGCGGCCAACAACAACGGCTCCGCGTTCGGCGGCCTCACCGTCACCGACACGTGGTTCCAGATCACCCTGGCCCTGGCCATGCTCATCGGCCGTTTCCTGCCCATCGTCTTCGTCCTCATGCTCGCCGGCTCCTTCGCCGCGCAGAAGCGCACGGACACCTCGACGGGCACCCTGCCCACGCATGGCGTCACCTTCGCCACCCTGACCGTCGGCGTCGTCGTCCTCGTCGCCGCCCTCACCTTCTTCCCGGCCCTGTGCCTGGGACCGATTTCGGAGGCCCTCGCATGACCAGCAGCGTCGACACGGAAAACCGCACCGGAGGCGGAGACGCCGCCCGGCACGAGCACCACCACGATCCCGCCGCCAAGCGCAGCCTCGGGCACAGCGCCGCCCAGGCCCTGCCGCTGGCGCTGCGCAGGCTGGACCCGCGCGTCCAGGCCCGCAACCCCGTCATGTTCGTGGTGTGGGTCGGCGCGGTCGTGACCGTCATCTGGTCCATCCTCAACCCGTCCATCCACTCCTGGTCCATCACGATCTGGCTGTGGTTCACCATCCTCTTCGCCTCCCTGGCGGAGGCGGTGGCGGAGGGCCGCGGCCGCGCCCAGGCCGACACCCTCCGCGCCGTCCGCACCGACACCCGCGCCCGCCGCCTGGTCGGCGGCGAGGGCGGCGAGGCGGAGGATGTCGCGGCGTCCGAGCTGCACCGCGGCGACGTCGTCGAGGTCCGCGCGGGCGAGACCATCCCCGGCGACGGCGACGTCATCCGCGGCGCGGCGACGGTCGACGAGTCCGCCATCACCGGCGAGTCCGCCCCCGTCGTCCGCGAGGCCGGCGGCGACCGCTGCGCCGTCACCGGCGGCACCGTGGTCCTGTCGGACTCCATCGTCATCCGCATCACGTCGGAGCCCGGCCAGACGTTCGTCGACCGCATGATCGGCCTGGTCGAGGGCGCGCAGCGCCGCAAGACCCCGAACGAGATCGCCCTGTCGATCCTGCTGGCGACGCTGACCATCATCTTCCTCGTCGCCGTGGTCACGCTGTCCCCGATGGGCATCTGGGTCGGCGCGGAGTTCACTCCGCTGAACCTCATCGCCCTGCTGGTCTGCCTCATCCCGACGACCATCGCCGCCCTGCTGTCGGCGGTGGGCATCGCGGGCATGGACCGCCTGGTGCGCCGCAACGTCCTGGCAACGTCCGGCCGCGCCGTCGAGGCCGCCGGCGACGTCGACGTCCTGCTGCTGGACAAGACGGGCACCATCACCTTCGGCAACCGCCGCGCCACCGGCCTCGAGCCGGCCCCGGGCGTGGAGCTGGCCGAACTCGCCTCCGCCGCACGCCTGGCGTCGCTGGCCGACGAGACCCCGGAGGGCCGCTCCATCGTCGCGTTCATCGCCGAGGAGCACGGCATCGCCGCCGACGCCACCCCGGAGGAGGCCGCGGCCGACGCCATCGCCTTCACCGCCGAGACCCGCATGTCCGGCCTGGACGTCGACGGACGCCGGCTGCGCAAGGGCGCCGGCGACGCCGTCGCCGCCTGGGTCGCCGAACGCGGAGGCCAGTGGCCCGCCGCGGTCAACGGCGCGGTCGACGAGATCTCCCGCAGCGGCGGCACTCCGCTGGCCGTCGCGGAGGAGGACGCCACCGGCGTTCGCCGCGTCCTCGGCGTCATCCGGCTCTCGGACGTCGTCAAGCCCGGCATGGCCGAGCGGTTCCGGGAGCTGCGCCGCATGGGCATCCGCACCGTCATGGTCACCGGCGACAACCCGCTGACCGCGAAGGCCATCGCGGAGGAGGCCGGCGTCGACGACTACATGGCGCAGGCAACCCCGGAGGACAAGCTCGAGCGCATCCGCCGCGAGCAGGCCTCCGGCCGCATGGTCGCCATGACCGGCGACGGCACCAACGACGCCCCGGCACTCGCGCAGGCCGACGTCGGCGTGGCCATGAACACCGGCACCTCCGCCGCGAAGGAGGCCGGCAACATGGTCGACCTCGATTCGGATCCGACGAAGCTGATCGACATCGTCGCCGTCGGCAAGCAGCTGCTGATCACCCGCGGCGCGCTGACCACCTTCTCCCTGGCGAACGACCTGGCGAAGTACTTCGCCATCCTGCCCGCCCTGTTCGCGCCGGCGCTGCCGGGCCTCGACGCGCTCAACATCATGGGCCTGCACTCGCCGGAGTCCGCGATCCTGTCCGCGATCATCTTCAACGCCCTCATCATCATCGCGCTCATCCCGCTGGCGCTGAAGGGCGTCACGTACACGCCGGCGCCCGCGGCCGTGCTGCTGCGCCGCAACCTCGGCATCTGGGGCATCGGCGGCGTCATCGCCCCGTTCATCGGCATCTGGCTCATCGACCTGGTCGTCCGGCTGCTGCCGGGCATGTAGGCCGCCCCGACCCCACGAAAGGACCCACGCTCATGTCCACCATGCGCACCCTGGCGGCGGGCTTCATCGCCGTCATCATCGCCACGGTCGTCCTCGGCCTGGCCTACCCCGCGGCGGTGTGGGGCGTCTCCCGCATCGTCGCCGGCTCCGCCGACGGGCACCTGGTGACGGACGGCGGGTGCGTCGTCGTCTCCGACCAGCTGGCCGACGGCCGCGCCGCCGCCATCGAGGCCGGCGACGTCCCCGACGACGCCGACGCCTGGTTCCATCACCGCCCCGACGGCATGACCAACCTGTCCCAGTCCAGCCCCGAGCTGGCCGCGGACGTCGAGCAGCGCCGCACGGCCATCGCCGAGCGCGAGGGGGTCGACCCCTCGGCCGTCCCGGCCGACGCGCTGACGGGCTCCGGCTCCGGCGCGGACCCGTCCATCAGCCCGGCCTACGCCGAGATCCAGGTCCCGCGCGTCGCCCGCGCCACCGGGCTGCCCGAGGAGGAGGTGCGCGCCCTCGTCGCCGACGCGACCCACGGCCGCGTCCTCGGCGTCCTCGGCGAACCGCACGTGAACGTCACCGAGCTGAACCTGTCCCTGCCCGGCGGCTCCTCCTGCGCGAAATAGACGGCGATGGACGGAAGCGCCCCGCGTCCGCGCGACCGCGGGTATGACGGGGGCGGAGGGCCCGGCGAGAGCGCGCGCGTGGCGACGGGCTCCCCCGCCGGCCACGGCGGCGACGGAGAGGAGACCACGATGGACGGCAGGGACCACGGCCCCGGCCCCCGCGGCAAGCTGAAGATCCACCTCGGCGCCGCGCCGGGCGTCGGCAAGACCTGCGCGATGCTCGCGGAGGCCCACCGCCTGCAGGCGAACGGCTCCGACGTCGTCGCCGGCATCATCGAGGATCACGGCCGCGCCCACACCCGCGCGATGGCCGAGGGGCTGGAGACCATCCCGCGCCTGCCGGCGCCGGAGGGCTCCGCGGGCGGCGAGCTGGACGTCGACGCCGTCATCGCCCGGCACCCGGACGTCGTGCTGGTCGACGAGTTCGCGCACTCCAACCCGCAGGGCTCGCCCCACGCGAAGCGCTGGGGCGACGTCGCGGAGATCCTGGACGCCGGCATCGACGTCATTTCCACGATGAACATCCAGCACCTGGAGTCGCTGAACGACGTCGTCGGCAACATCACCGGCGTCGTCCAGCGCGAAACGGTGCCGGACACCGTCGTCCGCGCCGCCGACGAGATCGAGCTCGTCGACCTCTCCCCCGAGTTCCTGCGCACGCGCCTGGCGGAGGGCCTGGTCTACCGGCCCGAGCGCATCGGCCCGGCGCTGAACAACTACTTCCGGCTGGGAAACCTCACCGCCCTGCGCGAGCTGGCCCTGCTGTGGCTGGCCGACCAGGTCGACGACGCCCTGGCCCGCTACCGCGCCGCCGAGCGCATCACCGACACCTGGGAAACGCGCGAGCGCGTCGTCGTCGCCGTCTCCGACGAAAGGGACGCGGAGCCGCTCATCCGCCGCGGCCGCCGCATCGCGGCGAAGTCGTCGGCGGAGCTCATGGTCGTCCACGTCATCGGCGGCGACGGCTTCACCTCCGGCACGCTGCGCACCATGCCCCGCGTGCGGGAACTGGCCTCCGACCTGGACGCCGACATCCACCAGGTCACCGGCGACTCGGTGCCGGAGGCATTGCTGCAGTTCGCCCGCGGCGCCAACGCCACGCAGCTGGTGCTGGGCACGTCCCGCCGCTCCCGGTGGGCGCGGCTGCTGCGGGAAGGCACCGCCAACGCCGTCGTCCGCGGCGCCGGGCGCATCGACGTGCACCTGGTGACGCTCGCCGACGGTGCCTCGGGCTCCTCCCGCCGCCCCGCCCCTCCCGGCCGGCGCCAGCTGGCGCGGTGGGCCCCGGCGATCCTCGCCCCGGCGTTCATCACGTTCCTGGCCCATCTTGTCGAGCCGGCGCCCGGCGCCGGCGCCCTCGGCGCCATCGCGTCGCTGTTCTTCGCCGTCATCCTCGCGGTGTCGCTGCTGTGCGGCATGTGGCCTGCGCTGCTGTGCGCCCTGCTGTCGGGGCTGGTGCTGAACTGGTATTTCACGCCGCCGGTGCAGACGTTCACCATCTCCGACCCGGCGAACGCGATGACGCTGGGCATCATGCTGGCCACCGCGCTGGCCGTCGCCCTGCTCGTCGACCGGGCGCGGGCGGAGCGCGACGCGGCGGCCGCCGCCTCCCGCGAGGCGGACCTGCTGGCGCTGTTCTCCCGCACCGCCCTGTCCGGCGGCGGTCCCGAGGCGCTGCTGGAGAAGACCGGCAAGGTCTTCGGCCACCGCGCCGTCACGGCAATCACGGAGGACGGCGCGCTCATCGGTGGCTGGGGCGACGGCGAGGGCGTCGACCTCACCAACGCCCCGCTGTCGCGCGACGAGGCGGACGCCGTCGTCGAGTCCTCCGACGACTCCGTCGCCCTGCTGCTGGCCGGCAGCAACGTCCGAGCCGACGACCGCGGCATCCTGTCCGTCGTCGCCGACCACCTGGCCGGTCTGGTCCGCCAGGCCGAGCTGTCGGAGGAGGCGTCCCGCGCCGGAGCGCTGGCCGAGGCCGACGAGCTGCGCCGCGCGCTGCTGTCCGCCGTCGGCCACGACCTGCGCACGCCGCTGGCCTCGGCGAAGGTCTCCGTCAGTGCGCTGCGCGCAACCGACGTCGAGTTCTCCGACGACGACCGCGCCGAGCTGCTGGAGACCATCGAGGTCAGCGTCGACCAGCTGTCCCGACTGGTGGCGAACCTGCTGGACTCCTCGCGTCTGGCCGCCGGCGCCATCCGCGCCCGCCTGGAGAACGTCCCGCTGGAGGAGGTCGCCCACCGCGCCGTCGCCGACTGCGCCATCGGCCGCTCCCGCGCGGAGATCGACCGCGTCCGCGTCGACGGCCCGGCGCTGGCCGGCGTGGTCGCCGTCGCCGACCGCTCCCTGCTGGAGCGCGTCCTGGCGAACCTGGTGGACAACGCCCTGTCCCACGCCCCGGGCTCGCCCATCGAGGTCACGGGCGAGGAGATCGACGGGTTCGCCGTCGTCACGGTCGCCGACCGCGGTCCGGGCCTGGACCCCGACGGCGGGGACATCTGGGCGCCGTTCCAGCGCCTGGGGGACAACGGCCCGGCCGGCGGCGTGGGCCTGGGGCTCTCCGTCGTCAGCGGGTTCACCGAGGCGATGGGCGGCTCCGTGGAGTTGACCGGCCGCCCCGGCGGTGGCGCCATCGCCCGCATCACGCTGCCGGCGGCCGACGCGGACCGATCCCCGACGGAGGACGACGAGACGTCCACACGCATGAGGCCGTTGCCCGACGCACGCCGCGCGGCACATGACGGCGGCATCCGCGGTGACGTGGCCCGCCGCGAGGTGCGCCGCATCACCCCGTCGGCGCGCGGCACGGTCCGGCGCGCCGTGCCCGCCGACGACGCTCCGCGCATCACGCCCCGGCACGCCGAGCCACGGGACGCGGATATCCGGGCGGCCGGCGATGATGGCGCCGCCGACACCGCGGAGAGGAGGATGGACCCGTGACCCGCATCCTCATCGTCGATGACGACGCGCAGCTGCTGCGCGCGCTGCGCATCAACCTGGCGGCCCGCGGCTACGACGTCGTCACCGCCGTCACCGGCGCGGACGCGCTGCGCCGGGCGTCGGCGGACTCCCCGGACCTGGTCGTGCTCGATCTCGGGCTCCCGGACATCGACGGCGCGGAGGTCCTGGCGGGCATCCGCGGCTGGTCGGATGTGCCCGTCGTCATGCTCACGGCCCGCTCGGAGCCGCTGCAGAAGGTGGCGGCGCTCGACGGCGGGGCGGACGACTACGTCACCAAGCCGTTCAGCATGGAGGAGTTCCTCGCCCGCATCCGCGTGGCACTGCGCCACGCCGACGGCGCCCGACGCGCCGCGAAGACCGTCGAGGACCCTGTGGTCCACGCCGGGTCCCTGGTCGTCGATCTGGCGGCGACGCGGGTGACGCGCGACGGCGAGGAGGTGCACCTCACCCCGACGGAGTGGGGCGTGCTGTCGACGCTCGTGCGCGCTGAGGGCCGCCTGGTCCGGCAGAAGGAGCTGCTCGCCGCGGTGTGGGGCCCGGCCTACGTGAAGGAGACCCACTACCTGCGCATCTACATGGCGCAGCTGCGCCGCAAGCTCGAGGACGATCCCTCGCATCCCCGGCACCTCATCACCGAGCCGGGCCACGGGCACCGCTTCATGGCCTGACACACGCTCCCGCCCGGCACGTCGTTTTCGGGCACACCCCTCCACCGCTGTGCGGTCCGGTGGGGCGGCGCGGGCCCGTCGACGCCGGCGCGGGTTTCCCTCTTGACGACGGGCCGCACCAGCCCTACGGTTACCTACATAGGTAGTTAACGAGAGAACGGGGAACGAGATGGACGATTCCCGCCCCATCTACCGGCGCATCGCGGACACGATCCGTGACGGCGTCGGCGACGGCGCGATACCGGAGGGCGAGCGCGCGCCGTCGACGAACGAACTCGCCGCCTTCCATTCCGTCAACCCCAACACCGCCGCCCGGGCGCTCACGCTGCTGGCGGACGAGGGGCTGCTCGAGCGCCGCCGCGGCCTGGGCATGTTCGTCGTCGCCGGGGCCCGAGACCGGGTCCGCGCCGCCCGCCGCGGGAGCTTCGCCGCCGGATTCGTCCGGCCGCTGCTCGCCGAGGCGGCGGCACTCGGCATCACCGCCGACGAACTGCACCGGATCATCGACGACGAAAGGACCGCGCGATGAGCATCTCCCTCACCAACGCCGGGCTCCGCGCCGGGTTCCGCACCATCCTCCACGTCCCGCACCTTGTGCTCGGCCCCGGCGTCCACGGCGTCATCGGGCCGAACGGCGCCGGCAAGACCACCCTGCTGCGCGCGATCTTCAACCCCCGCCCCACCGACGGCGTCACCGCCGCGCCCGCCTCCCTGTCATGGGCCGGCGGCGACGCCGTGTTCGCCGGCGCCAGGGTCCACGACCACCTGGACTACGCGATGCTCGGCGTCCCCGGCATCGACCGGGAATGGGCGTCCGGGCGCCTGGAGGGCTTCGGGCTGGCGACCTCGTCGCGACTGCGCGGGCTGTCCACCGGTGAGCGGCAGATGCTCTCGGCGATCGTGGCGCTCGCCTCCCGGACGCCCGTCGTCATGCTCGACGAGCCGTTCAACGGCCTCGACGCGGGCCGCCGCGGGGAGCTGCGCGACGCCATCGTCGACGTCCTGGCCCGCCGCGGCGGCGAGGTGACCATGCTCATCACCTCCCACCGCTCCGAGGACCTCGCGGGGCTCGTCGACGACGTCACCGTCATCCGGGGCGGCACGGCGGCGGGCCCCATCGTCCTCGACGACGTGCGCGCGGATTACCCGCTGCTCACCGGGCCGGAGTCCGCCGTGCGCGCCGCCGCCGGCGACCGTCCCGTCCTGTCGGAGCGCCTCCTCGCCGGGACGCTGACGCTGCGCCTCGGCGCGGGCGCGGGGCGCGGGGTAGACGCCCCCGACGGGGTGCGCATCACCGAGCCCGACGACCGCGAGCTCATCGATCTGCTCGCCATGCACGGTGCGCCCGCCGGCAC